>PXQK01000043.1:0-3675 GCA_003022085.1 Halobacteriales archaeon QH_10_65_19
GTTTCCCGGTGAGGGTGAAAGCTCCCGACAGTGTTTAATAGGTTCGTTTCGTATGGCCGATTTGTAATGTCGGAAGTCTGCTCGACGTGCGGGCTACCCGAGGAGCTTTGCGTCTGCGAGGACGTCGCAAAGGACTCCCAGGAGATCACCATCCGCATCGACGAGCGCCGTTACGGAAAAGAGGTAACGATCATCGAGGGGTTCGATCCGAGCGACGTTGATATGGACAGCCTGTCGTCGGACCTGAAATCGAAGTTCGCGTGTGGGGGCACCGTCGACGAGGATCAGATCGAACTCCAGGGGAACCACCTCGGTCGCGTCGAGGATTTCCTCCGGGACAAGGGATTCAACGTCGCCTGACCGTCCCCGCTTCCGGGCCCGCCGTCGGCACCCGACCCGATCGCTGTTCTCCTCCCGGAACCCGATCTGCTGACAGCCAGTGACATCTGTGGGGCGGCATGACAGTTGCGTACACACGACAGTCCGTATCAGAAAAACTGGAACAGATCGTCGCGTTCCGCGTCGTGGAGATGTGTGCGGACGGCCTCGTTCAGCGGTTCGACAGAGCCACGTTTCGCGCTGATCGGCGCGATCGTGTCGCGGAACTGCTGCCAGGGTGGGACCAGCCCGAATCGATCGCAGACCTCGTCGAGCCGTTCGTCGCGGTCGTCGACTTTGTCCATCTTGTTCACCGCGATCACCGGCGGAATCCCGAGGTCCCGCAGGAAGTGAAACAGCTCCACGGTGTGGGGGATCGAGTCCGGCCCGCTGTGGCGGTCGATGATGTCGACGGCGGCCTTGCCGTCCAGTACTAGGATCCCCACGAGGATCTTCTCCGCGTGGTTCTCGATGTAGCGCACAATGTCGGTTTTGATCTCCTCGCGGACGTCCTCGGGGACGCCTTGCATGAAGCCAAAGCCGGGCAGGTCGGTGATGACGAAGTCTACGCCCGCCCAGTCGTAGTGGTTGGGCTGGCGGGTGACGCCCGAGCGTCGCCCGGTGTCGAAGCCATGGCCCGTCAGCTCCCGCATCAGCGTCGACTTCCCGACGTTCGACCGCCCGAGGAGGACGACCTCGCTCCCCCGGTCTGGTCGCGTCTCGAACATACCAACCGTTCTCCACAGACGGCGAAAAGCCTGTCCCTCCGCCGCTGTTCTCGCCGTCTCTGCCGTGTGTTCGCCCGACTTGTGGCACGATGACCGACGCACCCACTCCCCCGACCCCGGCGACCACAACCGCCTACGACCTCCCGGCCCTGACAGCCGAGTACAGCGCACGCCCGATCCGGACCGAGACGTTCGACGTTCCGGCCGAAAAGTACGACGAAGTCCGGGCGGCGGTACCTGAACGGGTGATCAGTCGTGGACGAGCACGTCGAGCACGTCCGGGCCCTTGCGGCCGAGGGCGTCGTCGAGCACGGGCCCTATGCCGTCGGGCGTTTCGACCAAATGGCCCCGCGCGCCGTGGCTCTCGGCGTTCGCGGGGATGTCGACCGGCGGCTCGAACTCCATGCCGGAGAACGCGTAGTCGTCCTCGTCGCCGCCCATGATGTCGAGCGTGTTGTCCTTGAGGATGCGGTAGTTGCGGTTGTCGGGGATCACCACCGTCAGATCGAGGCCGCGGCGGGCCGCGGTGTACAGCGTGTGGGGGTAGTAGAGGTACGAGCCGTCGCCGATGAAGCCGACGACGTCCCTGGGGTCGTCCCGCTCGCCCTCCGCGATTGCGGCTCCGACCGACGCGGGGAGGCCGTAGCCGAGGCCGCCGCCCTTGTTCGAGACGTACTGTTCTGGGTCCATTGGCCACCGCGTGAGCATCGTGTACTTCGCGGTCACGCCCTCGTCGACGATGTAGGCGTCCGGCGCGACGTCGTACATCGCGTCGACCAGTTCGGCTTTCGAGGCACGCGGATCGTCGGGGTCTGCGTCGGCGGCGAGCCGGTCCATCTTCGCGCTCACGAACTCCTTCTGTGCGGCGACCGCCTCTAGCCGCGACTGCCGGGTCGCGTTGTCGAGTTCCGCCCCGACGAGGCCGGCGAGTTCGGACAGGACGCGCCCGGGATCGCCGACGACGGCGGCGTCGGCCGGCTGGTTCTTGCCGAGTTGCCAGGCGTCGTCGCCGACGTGGACGCAGGTCGTGTCGGCGGGCACCAGCGGCTCCTCGTGGCGCGTCAGGGTGGTGTTGGTCGAACAGCCGACCTGGACAAGCAGGTCGGCACTCAGCAGTGTCCGTGCCAGTTCCTCGTCCGGCGGAACGTACGAGACCCACTGGTCGTGGCCGGTCGGGAAATCGACCTCGCAGGCGAGGATCTCGCCGTGGACGCGGGCGCCGGCGGCCTCCGCAAACGCGACGGCGGCGTCGACGGCTCCCCGGCCCGCCCGTGCGACGCCGTCGCCGACAACCAGCGTCACGTCGTCCGCTTCGACGACCAGGTCGGCAGCGCGGGCGACCTGCGCGGGGTCGCCGCGGCCGGCGTCGGGGATCGGTCCCAGGCGTTCTGTCCCGGCGTCGGTCGTCGCGAGCATCTCGTCAAGCGGCAGGGCAAGAAAGACCGGGCCCGTCGGCGGCGTGAGCGCGGTCCGGACCGCCCGACGGACCATCGTCGGCAGCGTCTCGACTGAGCGGACCTCGTCGGCCCACTTCGTGAATCCCTCGACCATCCCGACGAGGTCGCCCGAGAGAATCGGCTCCTCGTGGCGGAAGTCACGGCTGTGGTTCCCCGCGGTTACGAGCACCGGCGCGCCGGCCACGGCGGCCGCATAGAGGTTCCCGAGGCCGTGGGCGAGGCCCGGAGCGAGATGGAGGTTCGCGACCCCGAGCGGGAGGACCTCCCGGTTCCCGTCAGCACCGCGATGCTGGCCGTGGGCGTGGTACCGCCGGGTGCTCGCGTAGCCAGACGCCATCCCGACTGCGATGTCCTCGTGCAGCCCGAGGACGTACTCGATGTCGCTGTCCGCGAGCGCATGCACGACCGGAAGTTCGGTCGTCCCGGGGTTCCCGAAGACGTGTGTGACGCCGTACTGCGCCAGCGTACTGACGAACAACTCGCCGCCGGTGCGCTCCGTGTCGCTCATACTCCCCTCTACTGTGGGGACGAACAAATTACCCGTGGCCCGGAGGGAAGCAGTGTGCCCGCGCCCCTCTAGACTGTGTCTGTCGGCTCAGTCAACGATCTCGATGTCGTCGCCACAGACGGGACACGACCGGACACCGTCCTCGACAGACAACGCCGCGAGGTTGCCTGTCCATCCACAGTCCGGACACTGATACGGTCGTGCGTGACTCTGTACCGCTATGGAATCGCGCGTTAGGCGTTTCAGCCCGCGAAACCACCGATATTTGGACCCTATGCTGAAAATAATCACGCACGACCGTATGAGTCGGACGCTGGTCCCCGAGAGACTCCCCGGCCGGCTGCGGATCCTGCTCGGAGGCAGCGAGCGCTGTCACTTCGAACAGATACTCGGCAGTCGTGGGTTCGAGATTCGTCGGGTGTTCCTGGCGGGTATGCTCGTGACAGAGACGGGCAGTCGCCTCGACGAGTCCTTTCCCCGTTTCCTCGAGATACGTCTCGCGGACGAGAAAGACAGCGTCGTTACGACAGTCACCTAATTCGAGGCGGAGGCCCCACCCTCAAGAAGTGCCGGGCTTCCGGCCCCGGCGGAAGCACAAGCGAGT
>PXQK01000043.1:3691-4252 GCA_003022085.1 Halobacteriales archaeon QH_10_65_19
GGCCCCGGCGGAAGCACAAGCGAGTAGGGTGGGGAGGACAGCGCGGAACTCCGTTCCGCGGGCCGTGCGAGCGGGCGAAGCCCGCGCGCAGAAGCCGACTCGGTATCAACCAGCCGCCAGACTGTCGCATGCTAACTCCCACCCATTAAGTAACTACAGGCAGATATATGAAAATACCGTGGAGTACCGTCGTACCGCCGTTATCAAGCTCGACACGCCCGAAGGCACGGATGACCACCTGCGGGAGACTATTGAGCAATTCAAATACTGTTCCAACACCGCGAGCGAGTGGTGCTGGCACGGTGACGACGGCTACCACGTCACATCCAAGGCGAAGGCCGAAGATGCGCTGTACGACCAGCTACGCGAAGACACGGAGCTGACCGCGAATCTCGTCCAGAAAGGGATTCATCAGGCCGTCGAATCCATCAAGAGCGGCGTCGAACGGCTCAAAAACGACCAAGATACGTCCCGTCCGAAATTCGCGGCAGATACCGCCGTCTACGACAAGCGAAGTGCCACGTTCCACCGTGACCACGTTTCGCTATCGACACCGGACGG
>PXQK01000043.1:4311-11282 GCA_003022085.1 Halobacteriales archaeon QH_10_65_19
AACCAACTCGCGGTCGCTTCAAGCGGGCGATTCTGGTCAGCAGACGAATTTAACCACTGGAAGCGAGAGTACGAACAACGGCGTGGCGACCTCCAGCAGTGTGGAACACGGGCGGCACACGACGCCATAGCAGGCGTCGAGCGCAAGGAGGACGGACGATTCGAGATGTTTCTGCATCGTGTCGCCAACGAAATCGTAGCCCAAGCCGTCGAACACGACTGTTCGCATATCGTGTTTGAAGACCTAACCGACATTCGTGAGAACGTCCCAGAAGCGTCGTGGCACCATCTGTGGGCGTTCCGTCGCCTCTACGAGTACGTCGCCTACAAAGCCAGAGAGCAGGGCGTCGAGGCCGTGCAAGTGGACCCACGGAACACGTCAAAGCGGTGTTCGACCTGTGGATTTACCCACGACGACAACCGCCACGGCGAGAACTTCGAGTGTCTGGATTGCGGCTACCAGAACCACGCCGATTACAACGCTTCCAAGAACATCGGTTTGCAGTATCTCCGGCGTCGGCAAAACGCAGACGACGGAGGCGCACCTGTAGACGTGCGCTTGAATCGCGGGACGCTGAACGTGAGTGGAGAGTACGACCTTCCCGCCTCATCCGAGGCGTAGAACGGGAGTCCATGCGAAAGCCCTACCCTCAACGAGCCAGCGGGGCCATTGCCCCCGAGCGAAGTAGGGTAGGGTAGTTTACATCACTGATATGTTGTGACGGACCAGAATCATTATTGATGCCGGCAATGTATTTGACGTCAGATGCTCTCTTCGCTCGTCGTGGCCTACGTCGGTGACGACACAGACGGCTTAGACGTGCTCCAGTTGCTCGACGAGCGCCTCCACCGGCCGGTACACGTCCTGACCACCAGCCGCGAGCGGCTGCCGGCGCTGCTCGAGGACGGCCGGATCGACTGCGTCCTCTGTGGCCCCCACACTGTCGGGCCTGCGCTCCAGCGGACGCTGTTCGTGTTCCCCGACAGCGGCGCCGACGTCCCGGTGTTCGACCTGAGCGGGCGGGCCGTCGACGTGCCGGGATCGGTGACGTTCCACCAGTTCGACCCGGAGTCAGCGCCGACAGACGTGGCCGACAAACTGGTCGGTATCGTCCTCGACAGCCTCCTCGGGGACGGTGAGCGGGACGGCCGGCCGGGGTCCATCTCCCGCGGGCTCGGCCAGTATCTCGCCGTCGACGAGGGGTGGCGGGTTACCGACTGGGAGCCAGAACTCGCCTCCTGGACCGGCGTCGAGCCCTCGACGGTCGTGGGCCGGAAACTCTGGGAGGCGCTGCCGGACTGGGAGTCGTCGGTGTTCGCCGAGACGTGCCGGGAGGTAATGACTACCCGGGAACCGACGACGACAAACCTGTACCACGGGCCGGGCGAGTGCTGGCTGGACGTGCGCGTGGTCCCGCGACCGAGCGGTGGGATCGAGTGTTTCCTCCGGGACGTCACCGAGTACAAGGCCGAGGACGCCGGGATCGAGGGGACAAGCGGCTTCGAGAGCACGCTCGACCGCATCACCGACGCGTTCTTCGCGCTGGACAACCGCGAGCGGTTCGTCTTCCTGAACAGCCAGGCCGAGTTCCTGCTCGACGTCGACGCCGAGGACGTCGATGGCGAGCGGTTCTGGGACGAGTTCCCGGCGACGGTCAGCACCACCTTTTACCGGGAGTTCAAAGAGGCGATGGAGACCCAGGAGCCGGCGAGCTTCGAGGAATACTACCAGCCGCTGGGGCGCTGGTTCGAGGTCAACGCCTACCCCGCCGAGGATGGGCTCTCGGTGTTCATACGAGACGTCACAGAGCAGGTCGAGCTCCAGCAGAAGCTCCGGGAGCTCCACGACGTCACGCGGGAGCTGATCGTCGCCGAATCCGACGTCGAGATCGCGGCGGGGACAGTCGAGACCGCCGAGGACGTGCTGGGGTTCCCGCTGGTCGCCGTCTGGCGGTACAACGACAGCACCGACCTGCTCGACCCGCTGGCCTGGTCACCGGTGATCGACAGACGGGTCGAGGAGATGGAGCCCCTGGGGCGGGAAAGCCGGTTCATCTGGACGGTCTACGAGACCGGCAAACGCCGACACCTCGGGTACGTCCCCGCCACCACGACGACCTCGCACCATCCGGGGCAGGTCACGTCGGAGCTTCTGGTCCCGGTCGGCAAGTACGGCGTGCTGGGCGCCTACGCCGACGAGCAGGACGCATTCGACGAGACCGACGTCGAACTGTTCCGGCTGCTCGCCAGCACCGTCGAGTCGGCCTTTACCCGCACCGAGCGCGAGCGGGAGGTCGCACAGCGAAACGAGCGGCTCAACGAGTTCGCCAGCGTCGTCTCCCACGACCTGCGCAACCCGATGAACATCGCTTCCGCACACACTGAACTTGCTCGTGGCGTCGAGGAGAACGGCGAGCACCTGGACAGGATCGAGGAGTCGCTCGACCGGATGGAGCGGCTGATCGAGGACCTCCTCGCCAGGGCCCGCGGGGACCGCGAACTCGACCTCGAACCGGTCGAACTCGGCGACGTCGCACGCGAGGCCTGGGCCGGCGTCGACACGGCCGACGCGACACTGTCAGTCACCGAGAACGGGACCCTCGACGCCGATGCCGGGCGGTTGACCCAGCTGTTCGAGAACCTGTTTCGCAACGCCGTTGAACACGGCGGGTCCGACGTGTCGATCCGCGTCGGCACCTACGAGCGGGGGTTTTTTGTCGCGGACGACGGCCCCGGCATCCCTCCGGAGCGGCGCACGGAAGTCTTCGAGGAAGGTGTCACCACCTCCGAAACGGGCACCGGGTACGGCCTCTCGATTGTCACTGCCATCGTCGAGGGGCACGGCTGGCGGATCGACGCCACGGCGAGCGAGAACGGCGGCGCGCGCTTCGAGGTCACGGACATCCACTCGCTGCGTGCGCTCTCGGAAGCGTAGGGTCGCTGCGGTCCATCCCAGGCCGATCTCTGGCTGCCGCTACCGGCCGGTCCAGCGCAGCAACAAAAGCGTCAGCTCGTAGAGGGCGATCATCGTCGCCACAATCACGAAAGGGGCGAAGTTGGTCGGGTCGGGGCTGAAGACGAACGCGACGCCGGCAAAGCCAGCCCAGAAGTACAGCCGCTTGTCCACGAGCCACCGGCGGGTGGTCACCCGCATCATGACCGCGAGCATCATGAACAGCGGGATCTGGAAGATAGCGGCGAACAGCCCGATCATCAGCAAAATCGTGTCGAACGTCTCGGTCAGTCCGAACGCGATGGTGGCGGCCGACTGGGAGTAGTACAGGAAGTACGTGAACAGGAACGGCAACACGAGGAAGTACGCGAACGCGACGCCGACCAGCGCCAGCAGGAGGCTCGTCGGTACCGAGGAGAGGTAGTACCGGCGCTCGTGGGGGTACAGCCCCGGCCGCATGAACAGATACGACTGGTAGACGAATACGGGGAGTGCGATGACGAATCCGACCAGTGAGGCGACTTTCAGGCGCGCGAGCAGAAGCGCGAGCGGGTGATACACCCGGGGACAGGCCGCGCTGCTCCCCTCGGGCAGGGCACCCTCCGTCACCAGCTCGGCACACTCCGTTCCGTTGCCCGGCAGAAACGAGTACCACAGGAAGTTGATAAGGCGGTCGGCGAAGGGGAAGGCGATGGCGCTGGCGACCGCCATGATCAGGAGTACCCAGGCGAGCCGCCGTATCATCTCCTCGATGTGCTCTGTCAGGGGCATCTCCTCGTCGTCGGGCGCGCCGTCGTACCCGTCCTCCCCGACGTTTCCCGCGCCCGGCTGTGCCGGCACGCCGTCGGGTTCGATGTGGGACGTCTCGGCGGTCTCGTCCCCTTGACTCATTGCTTCCAGTTTTATCTTCGCGTCTTGTAAGCCTTCTTTCTCGGTGGTGGCGGGGAGATGACGACATCGGTGTACTCCTGCGATCCGGTGCCCGCGCGGCGGCGGGTCGTCTCTCTGCATGAATAGATTGATAACCGATAGTCGGTAAGACCGGTATAGATGTCGGGCGCACTCGACGAGGACACCGCTCAGACGCTGGCCAGCGGCCGCCAGACCGTCGGATCGATGCTGAGCGCCGCCCAACAACACCTGAAGAAGGTCTTTGTTGTCTTTGTTCTCTTTTTGTTGTTGACGATCTGGGCGCTCCGGGCGTTCCTCTGGGACAGGCTCAAGACCGACCTGGTGTACAGGCAGATGAGCGAAGAGGTCAGGGAAGTGACCGAGATCGTCGCGGTCACGCCGTTCGAGGTGATCCTGTTGCAGATCAAGATCGGCCTCGTCGTGGGGATCATCGCGTCGATCCCGGTGCTCGTCTGGTACAGCCGGGATGCCCTCGAACGCCGGGGGTTCTGGCCCGACGAGGCGGTCCCCCGCTGGAAGATCGTCAGCTTCGCTGTCGCCATCGCGTTGCTGTTGGCCGGTGGTCTCGCCTACGGCTACTTCGTGTTTTTCCCCGTTATGTTCGACTTCCTGGCGACGAACGCCGACAACGTCGGGTTCAAACCCACCTGGTCGATCGCCATGTGGACGGAGTTCATCCTCTTTCTGGGCCTCTCGTTCGGGATCGCGGCCCAGCTCCCCCTGGCGATGAGCGCGGCCGCGCGGGCCGGCGTCGTCAGCTACGAGACGTTCCGCGACAAGTGGCGGTACGCTGTTGTCGCGATCTTCGCGTTCGGCGCGATGTTCTCGCCGCCGGACCCGTTCACGCAGATCATGTGGGGGGTGCCGCTGGTCGCGCTGTACGTCGTCAGCCTCGGCGTGACGAAGCTCGCGGTGCTCGCCCAGCAGGCCGGCAGGCAGGTGCCGACCAGGGACGTCGCCCGCGACCGCTGGAACGTGCTCGCCGGCGTGTTCGTCCTCGCCGGGGCGGGCACCTACGCGTACCTGCTCCGGGGCGGCCTCGAGGAGACCAACGATCTGCTCGCGGCGGTCGGCTCGGACTACCGCTTCCCGGGCGGCGGTCAGCTCGGCGTGTTCGGGCTCCCCTCGACTGTCGTGGGGGCGATGGTCGCCGTTCTCGTCGCGCTGCTCGTCGCCGGAGTCGTCCTCTTCTACCTCCGGATCCGCGAACTCGAACGCAGGACTCGCGAGATGGAGGCGGCTGCCAAGCGGCCGGCGTCCGCGGAAACGCGGGCGGAGGCGGCCAACGCCGGGGGCGGCAAACCGGAGCCAGAGCCCGAGGCAGGCGAACCCGCGGAGATCGACATCGGCGCGATGAGTGCCCGTGCGGTCGAGGCAGCCCCTCCCGAGGCGTTCCTCGAACTGAGCGGGGAGCGTGCGCTCCACTACGCCGAGCAGGCTGTCGAGAACGACAACCCCGAGAAGGCACAGGCGATCCTCGATAGCTTCGACGGGGCCGAGGAGCTCCAGGCCGAACAGGAAGACGAGGCCGACGCTGAAACCGAGGACGAAGCGGAGGGCAACGTCGTCACCTCGACGGCCGCCGGCATGTTCGACGCCTTCTCCGAGGACGAGACCACCGAAGAGGACATCGGCGGCTACTACTACGATATCGCCTTCATACTCGACTCGCTGACCTCGAAAGCCATCTGGATTGTCGCGACGTTCATGATCGTGCTCGCCGGGTCGTTCATGTTCCTCTACACCGGCGGTATCGACACCATCAGGCGGACCTTCTCGGAGGGGATGCCGGCGGGGATCGCCGATCAGCTGCAGATCGTCACGCTGCATCCCGTCGAGGCGCTGATCTTCATGCTCAAGTTCTCGACGCTGCTCGCCGCGCTGTCGATCCTCCCGATTGTCCTCTACTTCGCGTGGCCGTCCATCGAGGAGCGTGGCATCACGACCGGTGACCGGAACGTCCTGCTGGTCTGGGGGCTGACCATCCTGGTCGCGCTCGTCGGCGGCACGCTGCTTGGCTTCCTCTACGTCGCGCCGGCGGTCATCTCCCTGCTGGCACAGGACGTTGTCACCTCGGATATGGTGATCGCCTACCGCATCAACAGCTTCGGCTGGCTGGTGATCTACCTGACTGTCGGGGTCGGTATACTCGGGCTGATCCCCGCCACGATGGTGCTGTTCCACCACGGGAGCATCATCTCCTACCGGCGGATGCGAAAGAGCTGGCGCGGGGTCGTCGTCGGCTTCTTCGCGGCGGCAAGCTTCCTCTCGCCGTCCGGCGTGTTCACCATGTTCATCGTCGCCATCCCGGCGGCAATCGCGTACGGCTTCGGGCTCGGACTCGTGTGGCTTTACTCCCGTGTCGGCCGCAGTACCCCGCGTCGCCGCGGCGAGACGGCTGATTGATCCGTCGACGACAGCCGGGAGAGCGACACCGACTTTTAGCGCCCGGCGCAACCGTGGGGTATGAACCTGACACAGCGGCCGCGGCGGCTGCGGTCCGACGGGGTCCGATCAGTTGTGAGCGAGACCGACCTGTCAGCGACCGACCTGATCGCGCCGGTGTTCGTCGACGCGACGGCCGAGACGCGCCGGTCGATCCCCTCGATGCCCGGCCACGAGCGCGTGCCGGTCGCGGAGGTGGTCGACCGCGTCGAGGAGGTCCGCGAGACGGGCGTCCAGGCGGTCATCCTCTTCGGGGTTCCGGAGTCGAAGGACGAACAGGGAAGCCGCGCCTGGGCTGCGGACGGCGTCATCCAGCGTGCGACCCGCCGGATCACCGAGGCGACGGACGCCTACGTCGTCACGGACGTCTGTCTCTGTGAGTACACCGAGCACGGGCACTGTGGCGTGCTAGTAGAGGGCGCGCGGGGCGACGCGACACAGACCGTCGACAACGACGAGACGCTGCCCCTGCTCTCGAAGATCGCGGTCTCGCACGCCGAGGCGGGCGCGGATATGGTCGCTCCGTCCGGGATGATCGACGGCATGGTCGGCGCGGTCCGCGAAGGGCTGGACGGGGCGGGATTTGACCACCTCTCGGTGCTGAGCTACGCCGCAAAGTACGAGTCTGCGTTCTACGGCCCGTTCCGTGACGCCGCGGACGG
>PXQK01000119.1 GCA_003022085.1 Halobacteriales archaeon QH_10_65_19
TCATCTCCCGGACCTGTTCGAGCTCCTCGTCGAGGCCGCCGATGTCCTCGTAGGTGACGCTTGGGGTCTCGCGCTCGCCCTCGTCCCGGGTGGCGCATCGGCAGCTCGATCATCTCCCGGACCTGCTCGAGTTCCCTGTCGAGGCCACCGATGTCCTCGTAGGTCACGGACGGCGTCTCCCGTTCCGTCTCGTCGGCAGATGCGAACTGCTCGGCGGGCTGTTCGCTTATCTCGACCTCCGTCGAGTCTGTGACGACGACCGTCCCGGAGGGCTCCGTGCCCGCGACTTTCAGCGGGATCTTCTGCCCGGACCTCGAGGACAGCGGCCCGAGGCCGAACGAAACGGGGACAGTCTGCCCCTCTGTGACTGCCTGGCCGCTGAGGTTCTGTCGGATCATCGGCCCGACGTTGCCCCGGACCCGTAGGTTCTGGGGCAGCGCCACCGTGATCGAGGTCGCCGGCTGGACGTCGGCCTTCTCGACCTCGACGTTGTCGTCGATCCCGGCACCGGTCTCCTTCCGGAGGCGGCCGTCGATCCTGATGATAGCTCTGCCCTCGTCCTCGGGATAGCCGGGCCAGACGCGGGCGACTGTCCGCCCCTCGTCGCTCTGTACGACGATGTAGTCGCCGTTCTCCAGCCCCATCTCACTCATTGCTCGCCGGTCGATTGCGGCGAGTCCGCGGCCCGCGTCCTTCTGCTTGAGTGGCTTGACTGTAAGCTTCATCTGTCCACCTCGATAGTGAGGATACCGTTGCTGATAAACGCTTGCGCATCCTCTTCGACGCCGATTTCGTACTGTGAATCCTCCGCGACGACGATGACCGTCTCACCGACCGTATCGACCGACGGCTCGCTTCCCGGGCCGAAGTCGACGGTGATCTGGGTGACGTCGTCGTACTCGAAACGGCGGACAGGCAGCCCCTGCCCCGCCAGTTGCTCTTGGATAGTCATCCTTACCTGAAGTAATCGCTACAAGTATATAAATATTTCTATGCAACTTGTTTCACCGATAAACATACTATCCCGGGCCAAAAGTACCGGCCTATGTCTGACTGGAAGGGGCGCGGAGGGGATTAAAGTGGTGTGGTTGCGAACGCAGGCACATGGAGACGGTCACCCACGACGGACGGGAGACAGCCTACCGGCTCACGGGCTCCGGAGGCTCCGGACCGACGACGCTGTACGTTCACGGGAGCGGGGGGACCCACCGGCTGTGGGCCGGCCAGTACAGCCCCGACGGCCCCGCGCACCCGGCGGTCGCGCTGGACCTGAGCGGCCACGGCAGGTCCGAAGACGTCGAGACAGAGCCGGGGAGCGAGACGCTCGGTGCCTACGCGGCGGACGTGGCCGCCGTCGCAGCGGAGACGGACGCTACAGTCCTGGTCGGTAACTCGCTTGGCGGGGCAGTCCTCTTTCGGACGCTGCTGGACGGCCTGTACGACCCGGATGGGGTGGTGTTGGCCGGGACAGGAGCCAAGCTGGCGGTCCACGAGCGCATCAGGGAGCTGCTAGACAGAGACTACGAGGCTGTGATCCAGTTTCTCCACGAGGACTCGCGGCTGTTCTACCGCGGCAACGAGGCGGTGACCGAACGCTCCGCCGGCGCGATGCACGAGACGGGTCAGGCGGTGACCAGACGTGACTACCTCAGCTGTCACACGTTCGACGTCCGCGACGAACTCGGGGCGATCACGGTGCCCGCGCTGGCCCTCGTCGGCGAACACGACAACCTGACGCCGCCGGCCTACCACGAGTTCCTGGCCGAGGAACTCCCGGACTGTGAGCTGGCTGTGGTGGATGACGCTGCCCACCTCGCGATGATGCCCGCAGAACTACGGCGTCTGTACGCGTACGTCCGTTACCTTGTGAATATCCTCACCGATCCCCGTTCCATCACAGTCTGGCTCCGGACATCGGTAGTGCCATCCGTCCTCTGTCGCTTTTCGTTCCTCGAACCGCGTCCCGCAGGAGTCACAGAACAGCTGTCCCTCCTCGCAGTTGTCCTGGTGGAGTTCGAGTTCGAGTTCTGAACCGAATGTACGTTTGCACTCACGGCAGGTATGCGGCATATGTTTGGCTTCTGTGTTCTCTCTTAAAACTGTATCGGAACGTTTACTGCTTGCGGTTACCGGCTGAAAAACGCGCACGGGCCGTCGGTAGATCCAGCCCAACCTGGAGCCCTCCCCGGGAAGAGTCGGTCAGGACTCCTCGGCCATCTCGACGACGTCGTCGAAGAACGACAGCGAGTCGTGGGGGCCGGGGTTCGCCTCGGGATGGTACTGCCGCGTGATGATGTCCAGCTCTTGGTTGTCCAGGCCCTCGGGAGTCTCGTCGTTGACGTTGACCTGGGTCACCTCGAGCGTGTCGCCGGGATTGGCGACCGTGTACCCGTGGTTCTGGGTGGTCATCACGACCTGTCCCGTCCGGAGGTCCCGCACGGGCTGGTTGACGCCGCGGTGGCCGAACTCCATTTTCTCTGTGCGGCCGCCCAGGGCGTTCGCAACGACCTGCTGGCCCAGGCAGATGCCGGCTAGTGGCACCTCGCCGACGTACGTGTCGACGACTTCACCGGCCTGCTCGAAGTTCTCCGGGTCACCCGGCCCGTTCGAGATGAACAGCACGTCCGGATCGACCGCTGCGACGTCGTCCTCTGTTGCGTTGTATGGCAGCTGGTGGACCACGGCGTCGCGCTCGACCAGCGAACTCACGATGCTTCCCTTGGCCCCGCAGTCCAGCAGCGCCACGCACGGGCCCGACCCCTCGGGGTTGTGTACCGTGGGCTCGCTTACCGACACCCGTTCGCCGATGTCTTCGTGTTCGGACATGTGCTTGCACTGATCGAGTTCGGCAAGCGCGGCCTCGCGGGCGGCGTCGGGGCCGGCGGCGATCCCACAGCGCATCGCGCCCTCGTCGCGGATCTCCGTGACAATCTCGCGGGTGTCGAGGTGATCGACGGCCGGCACCTCCTGGTCCGACAGCCACTCCGCGACGTCCTCGGTCATCTCGCGGGCGAGTACGCCCCGGGGGTGGACCCGGTCGGACTCGAAGCGCTCCTCCCGCACGCCGTAGTTGCCGATCAGCGGGTACGAGAACGTCAGCAGCTGCTCCTCGTAGCTCGGGTCGGTGAGGCTCTCCTCGTAGCCCGTTTATGCCGTCGTGAACACGAGCTCCCCGCGGGTGCGCCCCGGCGACCGCGTCCGTGCCTCGATCACACGTTCGCCCTCGATAGCGACGTACGCATCTGTCATTACGAGACGCGTACGACAGACCCGCCTATAAGCGTTGCTTTCGAAGATGAGTTACGAAATTCGTAGCGTTCAAGTGCGCCCCGCGGGAAGCTACACACCTCGATGGACGAGCTCGACCGCGAAATCCTGGACATTCTCAGGCAGGACGCTCGAACGCCCTACACGGAGATCGCCGACGAGGTCGGCACCTCGGAGGGGACGATCCGCAACCGCGTCGAGAGCCTGGTGGAGTCGGGCGTCATCGAACGGTTTACCGTCGCCACCCGGACGGGCAACGTGAAGGCGATGATCGAGATCAGCGTCGACGTGGACGTCCACACCGGCGGGCTGACCGAGCAGATGACCGACTGGGACCGGGTCGACTTCGTCTGGCAGGTCTCCGGCAAGGAGGACATCGTCCTCGTGGTCGACGCACTCGACACGGGCGGCCTGAACGAACTCATCTCCAGCGCACGGGAGATGGACGAGGTCAGCGCTACCAAAACCCGCCTGATTCTCGAGGAGTGGCGGAGCTGACATCGTCGGATCTGGGACAGCTTCTGGGGACGAAGCCAGCACCGCCCGAACCTGGCTAATCCGCAGGGAGCCAGACGGCTAATTCCCGAATATTTATTTTCTCTATTTCACTCATGTAAAATTATTGTCTTCACAGAAATCGGACGGCTTATTTTACTCAAACGTGTTCTATCGGCTGCTTATGAACAATCACAATCCGTGTAACTGGCACCGCCAGCCAGCCGACAGCGTACCCCGCCGACGCCATGCCCCGAGAACCGCCGTGTTCCCCGGACAACTCCAGGGCGCAGATGAACAGTAAGAACCGAAGCGAGAGCCCTGTCTCACCGCCGGGTCTACCGGTCGGAGGGTCGAGCACCACCGGTCCGGCGGCGGGCCGTCGCTGGCGGGATGACCATCCACCCAGAGACGGGACGAGGTAGCGATGGGGAAGAAACTGGAGCGGGACCTCGGCCTCCCCTCGGTGATGGCGATCAGCATCGGCGCGATGGTCGGCAGCGGCATCTTCATCCTGCCCGGGGAGGCGATGAAGTTTGCCGGGCCCGCAGTCGTCCTGGCGTACCTGCTCGCTGCGGTGCTCGTGTTGCCAGCGGCGCTCAGCAAGTCGGAGATGGCGACCGCGATGCCCGAGTCAGGCGGCACGTACCTGTACGTCGAGCGCGGGATGGGGCCGCTTTTGGGAACCGTCGCCGGCGTCGGGACGTGGTTCTCGCTCGCGTTCAAGGGTGGGCTCGCGCTCGTCGGCGGGGCACCGTACCTGGTGTACTTTCTGGACCTACCGGTGAAGCCG
>PXQK01000120.1 GCA_003022085.1 Halobacteriales archaeon QH_10_65_19
GAGGCGGCGACGAGGACGAGCACGCTTGCCACAAGACCGAGACGGGTCGCGGGTCGTTGCGGCGTCCCAGTCCCGAGGCTCCGGACGAGCAGCAGACCGGCGAAGAGCACCAACAGCCCGCCGTAGATCGAGAGAAACTGTCCGGGCTGGCTCTGTGGCGGAAAGAACCCGATACCGTCGTTGGTGGGAACGCCACCGAGCAGGAACGGCGACGCCAGGAGCACGCCAATCAGTCCGACGGGAACCGCCAGCAGCGCTGCGAGGACGAGCCGCCACGCCTCGTCGACGAGGCGCCGGGCCGTTCCCGTGCCCGCGATCACGAGGCGGCGGCCGCCCGGAAGGAGTGTCGCCGGGTGGGAGCCGGCAGCGGCTATCGTCAGCCACGCCAGCCCGACTGCCGTCGGCAGCGACCAGGTGTTCATAAAGCCAAAGAGGCCGGCGACGGTACCGAAGCCGCCGAAAACAACAGCGAGTCGGCGACTGCGCTGGCCCGAGGGCGTGTGGTAGTAGCTCAGCCCGAGGGCCGCCGCGAGCAGCACGTACCCAGTCGAGAGGCCGTGACCGTGGAGGTCGGATTTGACGAAGGAGTACAGCGGAAACTCGTAGAGCCCTCCCTCGACGACGTACCGCGCGTTCCACCAGAGCCACTCGGAGCCCGTCCCTTGTGTCGCGATTGCTTCCTCGAACGTGTACCTGTGGTCGGCCACGAGCGCGCCGAACAGCGCCTCCCCGGTGTGCTCCCGGATCGGGGCCGGGAAGAACTCGAACGCGAGCCGGAGAAACGCTGTCAGCGATCCGGCGACGGCGACGAAGACGGCGCCGAACGCACCGCCGAGGGGGTACGACCTGTCCCGCGCCGCGAGAACCGACCCGACGAGCCCGTAGGCTGTCACGAACAGCACGCCGTAGAACGTTCCGAGCCCCAAGTAGAAGCCATACCGGAGGTCGGCTCCCGAGAGCAGCGAGAGTGAGGCGACCTGCAGCTGAGTTCCGTAGTAGTAGCGGATCGGCTCGCCGGCCCCCCAGAAATCCTCGGGGGGGAGGGTGTCGGCACCCATCAGCGCGTTCGACAGCCCGTAGTGGAGGAACTGCTCGCCGCCTGCCGGCGTGATGGCGGCGTTGTAGGCGGAGAACAGGAGGTACAGCAGGAAGCCGGCCAGGAAGACCGCGGCACCGCCGGCGACGGCCCGCCAGTCTGGCCCGTCACCGTACCGGTGCGCGAGCCCCGTGCACCCGGCGACGACGAGTACCCCGGCGACGACGGCGTGGCGGCCGTAGGTCACCTGCCCGAGCCAGAAGGTTGCGACCGCGAACACGACCAGCGCGACCGGCAGGGAGAACGCCCCGCCACGCCCCGGAAGCGGCCTGAACACGACCGCCGCGATCGGCGCGCCGAGGACGGACAGGAGGGCGAGTACGAACGACCACCGCAAGACGGGGACAAACTCCATTCGTCAGGTATGGATCGACCGTGCGACAAATGTCTTTCGTCCGCACCGAGCGGGCTGCCCGCACGGCTGTGTCACTGGTACCGGCCACGTCCTTCGATCTCGCGGAGCCGATCGAGCACTGCGTCCGCACCAACGTCACGGTATGCGTCCTCCGCGGCGCGCTGGAGGCGGTTGGCGTCGTCGTCTGTGCCCGCCAGACTCTGAAAGAGCACGTGCAGATCCATCGCGTGATCCTCCGGATCAGTCGTGTAGTACCCCAGCCCGAAGTCGATGAGGAAGACGCTGGGTCTGTCTCCAGTTGAGGCGTCGTGGGAGACCCGGACGTTGCGCGTCGTCGGATCGCCGTGCACCAGACCCGCCCCGTGGAGGCGCGCGAGATGGCGAGCAACCCTCTGGACCCGTCCCTCCGTCAGCGCCTCGCGGAGGTCGCAGTCGCCGACCCGCCGAACGACCAGTGTCGTCTCCGCCGGGTCGGCGTCGCGGAGCACCGGCGCCGGGACGCCCGCCTGGCGGGCCTCGCTGGTCAGTCGCGCTTCCTGGCGGGTTCGATCCCGGCGGAGTCGCTCGTCGAGCTGTGGGTGGCGGTACTCCCGTGGCCGGCGGCGTTTCACCACCTGTTTCTCGCCGACCGAGACGGTCGCCTCCGCCCCTTGTACGGTGTCGCCCTCGACACTCCGGCTGACCGCCCCGTTGTCGTCCCGCCAGGTGACGTGTACCTCGTCCGGGCGGAACTCCGAATCGATGCCCGACTC
This sequence comes from Halobacteriales archaeon QH_10_65_19, assembly GCA_003022085.1. Next base: position 2,204 of record PXQK01000120.1, read on the forward strand.
CTCGACGGCGAGGGTGTCGCCTGCCCCGTACATCTTCGCGCCCAGGACGGCGATCATGCCGGCGTTGTCCCGGAGAAAGCGGTCTTCCGGGGCGAAAAAGTCGGCCCCGCGCTGTTCGCACATAGACGCGAGCATCGCCCGGAGCCGCTCGTTCTGGCCGACGCCGCCGCCTAAGACGAGTTCGTCGCTGCCGGTCAACGAGAGCGCGCGCTCCGAGACCTCGGTCAGCATCGCAAAGATGTTCTCCTGGAGGGCGTGACAGACGTCTTCGACAGGCTCCCCCGCGTCGACAGCTTCCTTGGCGGCGGACGTGATCCCGGAAAACGAGAAGTCCATGCCCTTGACGACGTACGGGAGGTCGACATACTCACCGTCTCTCGCGGCCTGCTCGACCTTCGGGCCGCCGGGGGGGGACCAGCCAAGGTGGCGCGTGAACTTGTCGATGGCGTTGCCGACGCCGGTGTCCATCGTCTCGCCGAGCACGCGGTACCGGCCGTTGCGGTATCCCAGGACGTGGGCGTTCGCGCCGCTAGCGTTGAGGCAGACCGGCGACTCGAACCCGGACTGGTGGCGGCCGATCTCCAGATGTGCGACCATGTGGTTGACGCCGACCAGCGGCACGTCGAGACGCTGTGCGAGCGCGCGGGCGCTCGTCCCAGCTAGCCGCAGGCACGGGCCGAGGCCGGGACCCCGCGAGAAGGCGACGGCGTCAACGGGCGAAGCCTGCTGCCCCGACGAGCTCCGCTCCTCGACGTCGGCCGGCGGGTCCGCGCACGCCTCCACCCGGACCCGATCGAGCACTCGCTCGACAACTGCCGGGAGGTGGTCGGCCATGTGCTCGGCGGCCTCCCGCGGGTGGATGCCGCCGCTGTCGGGGTGGTAGGCTTCGGTCTCGATTATGACCGTGTCGCTGTCGGCGTCGTAGAGGGCGGCGCTCGCAGCCCACGCCGTCCCCTCGATACCGAGCACGCGGGGGCCGTCTGGTGGCTCTGCCATCAGTTACGTGTCACTCTCTTGGCGAGAGAAAAGACGACTTCGGTCTCGACCTGGACCCGTCGCTGACAGTCCGTGTTGGTGAACAAAGAGGAGGAGCCGTGGTGGTCGGAGTGATCAGCACACTGATAGTGATTGTTGTGACTCGTTACCGCCGGGTATTCGTTAGACGCCAGTTTCGGGCCGTGAAACCGCCGCTATTGTGATATGGTGCTGAAAATAATCACAACAATCACTATGATACGATCGTGCGTGAGTATTTTGGGTACTGGGTCCCAATACCGGCGATTTCGCGGGCTGAAACGCCCAATACGTGACTCTATAGTAGTACAGAGTCACGCACAACCACATGAACGGCAGGGAGTTGCCGGGACCGCCGCGGTGTGGGGTGGGGAGAGAGGGCCGTGTAGAAAGTCGGCCCGACACGGCGTGTCAACCGGCAGTTCACGTTTATTACTGACGGATAGTGAATGGTTGTGTTTTTGACTTCTAATACGATATTGATTAATTGAGTTACATTCTTGTCGCTCTGGTAGGCTGTCTCGCACCCAAACGGTTGTCGGGTGACGGGACTGTCGTTTCATAGGGTTGTGCGTGACTCTGCACCGCTCAGCTAAAACAGATTGGGAGTCTCGGATGCTCTCCCACCGATATTTCGGAGTAATGGCGAATATCCATCCGGGCGTGACTTTGTTACACGTCAGGACACGATATCTACGGGCATCGACCGTGAGACGCCCGATTTGTGTCGAGATATCGTAATCGAATCACGTCCGGGTACAGCCGGAACTGTTTTATTTCACACCTTGTATGTAGAGGCAACCGCCGACACAATGTTCAGCTACACAGTCGATGTTCCTCAGGAGGATGAACGGGGCATCCGCGTGACCTGCGAGGAACACGACGAGTCCGAAGAGTTCCAGCCCGGGTACAGTACTGTCACTTTCCACTGCGAGCACTGTGGGTACGAGATCGAGATCACGGCACACGACCTCCACGAATGGCGCGACTTCGGCGAGATGTGCTGATACTGTCGGACGTGATTCGAGGAGTGTAATCCCACTCGCCGTGGCTGTTTCGCGGGTTGCAGAGGTCACTTGACGGCGAAAGGACTCTCCTGGTCGGCCCAGTCCCAGCCGGGGAGTCGGGTCTGGAACCCTGCCGCGAGGGCGGCGTCGAGGTCGTCGTGGCCCGCGTCCTCGCCCTCGTGGACGTGCACGTCCGTGAAGTGGAACGTCGCCTCGCCGAGCAGCCGGAGCGGCTGCTGCCCGGCGAGCATGCCAGCGAGCTCCCGACCCAGGAGTTCGTCGACCACAAAACCGGGGTAGTCGCCGTCGACGTCGAGGTCCCGGAGCAGTGCAACGAGTGTCGCGACGTTGAGGGCCAGGTCACCGTCGGCGAACACGTCGTCGGCGGCAGCCTGATACTGCTCTGTCGTCACCTGATCGACATCGGTTCCGAACAACGATCCGAGGTCGTCCCGCACGGTGTTTATCAGCGGAACAATGCGGTCCGAGCGGTCGAGGACCCACTCGTGTTCGCGGGCTACAGCCGCCGAGGTGAGGTGCATATCCGGACCGTGTACCTCCAGGACTGTGGGTGTTTGGTACAACAGCAGCGGGTCACAGCACCCTGTATGACGTATCGCAGCACACAGTATTGCGAAGGCTTTTATAATTGCGAACGACAAGCAAGGAAGTAACGGTTCGGTTTTCCGGGCACGATGCCCGGACAACAGCCCTGGCGGCGTACATAGTTCGACAATGACTGGTCCGACTAGAGGCAGCCTACGCCGTGTGCGAGCGCGCAGCGGGCGTAGGGACATCGCGGCGAGAGAGTACACATGAGTACTGTAGACAACCGACTCGAAGAGATGCGAGCAGAGATAGAGAGCGAAGTACCGACAGATATCACGATCACCGAGGTCCGCTACGAGGGCCCGGAACTAGTCATCTACACGCGAGACCCGAAACGGTTTGCGCGTGACGGCGATCTCGTCCGGCAACTGGCGTCCAAACTCCGCAAACGGATCACGGTCAGACCGGATCCGGCGGTGCTCTCGAAGCCCGCCGACGCCCGGGGGCAGGTGCTCGGCGTGATCCCGGAGGAGGCCGGCGTGACGGATCTGGACTTCCACCTCGATACGGGCGAGGTGGTGATCGAGGCCGAGAAGCCGGGGGTGGTGATCGGCCGCCACGGGGCGACGCTACGGGAGATCACCCAGGAGGTCGGATGGACGCCCGAGGTGGTTCGGACGCCGCCAATCGAGTCCTCCACGGTGAAAAACGTCCGCAACTTCCTCAAGCAGGAGCGCAACGAGCGCCGCGACATCCTCGAACGGATCGGCCGGCAGATCCATCGCGAGGAGATGTCCGACGACGAGTGGGTGCGGATCACGACGCTTGGCTGTTGTCGCGAGGTCGGTCGCGCGTCGTTCATCGTCTCGACGCCGGAGACGCGCGTGCTCGTCGACTGCGGTGACAAACCCGGCGCACAGGACGAGGTGCCCTACCTCCAGGTGCCGGAGGCGCTGGGCTCCGGCGCGAACTCGATCGACGCCGTGGTGTTGACCCACGCGCACCTCGACCACTCGGCGCTGATCCCGCTTCTGTTCAAGTACGGTTACGACGGGCCAATCTACGCGACAGAGCCGACACGGGACCTCATGGGTCTGCTCACGCTGGACTACCTCGACGTGGCCACAAAGGAGGGCCGTGCGCCGCCGTACGAGTCCGAGATGGTACGCGAGGCGATCAAGCACACCATCCCCCTAGAGTACGGCGACGTGACCGATATCGCGCCGGACATCAAGCTGACGCTGCACAACGCGGGGCACATCCTCGGCTCGGCTATCGCACACTTTCACGTCGGCGACGGGCTGTACAACGTCGCCTTCTCCGGGGATATCCACTACGACGACACGCGGCTGTTCAACGGAGCCGTCAACGAGTTCCCCCGCGTCGAGACGCTCGTGCTGGAGTCGACCTACGGCGGCCGCAACGACTACCAGACCGACCAGGAAGACTCCGAGCGGAAGCTGAAACACACGATCCGGAACACGCTCGAACGCGGCGGCACGGTTCTGATCCCGGCGTTCGCTGTCGGCCGGTCACAGGAGATCATGCTCGTGGTAGAGGAGGCGATGAGAAAAGGCGAGATCCCCCAGGTTCCGGTCCACCTCGACGGCATGATCTGGGAGGCGACGGCGATCCACACGACCTACCCCGAGTACCTGCGGGACGACCTCCGGGAGCGCATCTTCCACGAGGACGAGAACCCGTTTCTCTCCGACCAGTTCAACCACATCGACGGCGGCGACGACGAGCGCCAGGAGGTCGCCGACGGCGAACCCTGTATCATCCTCTCGACGTCGGGGATGATGGAGGGCGGGCCGATCCTCTCCTGGCTCGAACACCTCGCGAGCACGGCGGACTCGACGCTCGTGTTCGTCGGCTACCAGGCACGGGGGACGCTCGGTAGCCGGATCCAGAACGGGCGCCGCGACCTCCCGCTGGGGAACGGCCGCCGCTCCAACAGCGTCACCCTGGAGATGGATGTCGAAACTGTCGACGGGTTCTCCGGCCACGCCGACCGCCAGGGCCTGGAGAACTTCGTCCGGACAATGAACCCGCGCCCGGAGAAGGTGCTGTGTGTCCACGGCGACGAGTCCTCGACGCAGGACCTCTCCTCGGCGCTGTACCACGAGTTCAACATGCGGACGTTCGCGCCGAAGAATCTCGAAACGTTCCGCTTCGTTTGACGGACCCTCCTCCATAGCCGGGAACCGGGCAGCCGTGGGTGTTCAGGGTTTCGGCGGACTCCCGCGATCAAAAGAAGTAACCTGGGCAGGAAAGAAAGGCAGGTATGCACGTCGTCGTCAACGCCGCGACCAGTGCCGACGGGAAACTCTCCACCAGGGAGCGACGGCAGGTCGAGCTCAGCGGCGAGGCTGACTTCGCCCGCGTCGACGAACTCCGGGCAGACAGCGACGCGGTGATGGTCGGGGTCGGGACCGTCGTCGCGGACGACCCGTCGCTGACAGTGGACAGCGAGCGACTCCGCGAACGCCGGCGGGGTAAAGGAAAACCCGGGAACCCGGCGCGGGTCGTTGCGGACTCCCGGATCCGCACACCGCCGGACGCGGCGGTCCTCGACGACGACGCCGAATCGTTCCTGCTCGTGAGCGAGGCCGCACCCACGGACTTCGTCGGGCAGATGGAGGAGGAAGGCGCGACCGTGATCACGGCGGGCGAGAACCGGGTCGACCTGTCGGCTGCGCTCGAACTGCTCGAATCCCACGGTATCGAACAGCTGATGGTCGAGGGAGGCGGCGAGATCATCTACTCGCTGTTCGAGAACGGACTTCTCGACCGCCTCTCCGTGTTCGTCAGCCCGGTCGTCATCGGCGGCCGGGATGCCCCCACGTTGGCCGACGGCGACGGGTTCGTCTCCGTGTTTCCCGAGCTCGAGCTGGAAGAGGTCCGGCGGGTCGACGACGGCGTCCTCCTCGTCTACAACATTGTGGACCCGTGATCTGTGGCAGCTGGTGAGTCTGCGGAGCACTGCAGTATCATAATGATTATCGTGAGTCATTACGGGATCGACCGCACGACTGCGTGCGATTGACCCGGTAAACAGTCACTATCAGTGGTCGTGGCCGGTCACGTCGGCGTAGCTCTGGCCGAACCGCTCCTCGAACAGCTCCATAGTGAGCTGCTCGGCCTCTGCCAGGTCGTCGTCGACGTTGCCCTGTGCGTGGTGGACGATCCCGTGAGCCTGCTGTGCAATGCCGAGCATGACGAGGTCGCCGACGACGTCAGTCGTTGTGTCCCCCTTCTCACTGAGCAGTTCCACGACCCGCACCGGAACCTCCAGTTCGTCACTCGACTCCTCCGTCTCGACCGCGACCGTGACAGTCTCCTGTGTCATACTCCCTCTTCGGCTGGACAGCATAAATGCTGTGGCGTTCGGACGGTATGTGCAGAATGGCTCACACGGTCAGTCTTAGTCGTCGTCGGCCGTGACTCCCGTCGTGACGGCATCGGACTCCTCGAGTGATTCGAGATACTCGTCAGCGTCCATCGCAGCCTTGCAGCCCATCCCGCCGGCCGTGATCGCCTGCTGGTAGTGGAAGTCGACGACGTCTCCCGCGCCGAAGATCCCCTCGACCCCGGTTTCAGTCTGGCCACCGCCGTCGCCGCCGCGCGTCTCGATGTAGCCGGCCTCGTCCATCTCCACACCGGTCCCTTCCAGGTACTCTGTGTTGGGCGTGTGGCCGATCGCGAGGAACACCGCACCGACGTCGTGATCGAACGTCTCGGTTCCGGGATCGTCGAGGTTCTTCTTCGGATACCCCGACTCGTTGCGGGCCAGCGTGACGTGGCTGACGCCGTTTTCTGGGGTGCCGTGTACCTCGAGCAGCTCCGTGTTGCGCATGATCTCGATCTCGCCGTCCGCTGCTTTCGCCTGGACCCGGTCGACCCAGTAGTCCTCGGCGCGGAACTCCTCGCGGCGGTGAGCAACGTAGACCGTGTCGGCGAACTTTGTGAGAAAGGTCGCCTCCTCCATCGCCGCGTCGCCCCCGCCCACGACCAGCATGTCCTCGCCGCGGAAGAAGGCGCCGTCGCAGGTGGCACAGGTCGAGACCCCGTACCCCATGAGTTCGTCCTCGCCCGGGACTCCCAGCGTACGCGCGCTGGCACCCGACGCAGCGATGAACGCGTTACAGGTGTAGCGGCTGCCGTCGGACACCGCTATCGCGACAGTTCCGTCGTCGCGCTTGGTGACGTCCTCGACGACGCCGTGGTCGAGTTCGGCACCGAACTGTTCTGCCTGGTCTTTCATCCGCCCGACCAGCTCCGGCCCGCCGATGCCGTCGGGGAACCCGGGGTAGTTCGCCACGTCGGTCGTAAGCGTTAGCTGTCCGCCCGGTTCGTCCCCCTCCAGAACGAGCGGTGCGTTGTTCGAACGCGCCGCGTAGATCGCAGCAGTCAGTCCCGCGATACCCGTGCCGGCAACGATCAACCGCCGGTGTTCGACAGTCTCTGTGGTCATGTATACAGGTACGACCAGGCGTGGTTTGTAGGTTGCGCACTCGGGCAGCACGGGGCCACAACCGCGTCACGGACAGTCCACAGCGACGGTCTGGGGCCTGATCGTCAGCTCGCTGCTCTCGATCCGGATGACTAGCTGAATACAGTCAGTCCGGTCGTAGTCGTAGAACCGCTCGTCGAAATCCGACGACGCGTAGCTCCCCGCGGTTGCTCCGGTGTCGACGGTCAGCTCCCACTCGCCGTGGTCACCCATCCATTCGTCGACCACGACCTCGCGGTTCGGGCCCTCCGCCGAGAGACCCGGCACCGTAACCTGTGTCTCGTGCTCCTGGTCGTCCTGTCTGAACTCGAGGATCACGTCACGGTTCCCGTCCAGCCGGTTCTCGAGAACAACCTCGCCGATCCCTGGCGGCGTCTCCTCGGCGGAGGTACAGCCAGCGAGAACCGCGACCGAGACCGCTGTCAGCAACGACCGCCGGGACAGGACACCCGAGCGCTCTCCGTGCATCTACTCGATAGGGGCGGCCCTGTACTGATATATCTGTGGACCTGAAGTGATCCCATGACTGGAATCAGTCGGAAGACAGACCAGTACGAGGAGCTACTCGGCGACGCAGTTGACGCGGCCGAGATTGCAGCGCCCCCTGACACGCCGCTCGGCGAGGCCGCGCGTGACTGCGAGGAAATGGCCCGCTCGTATCTCGAAGACGGCCGCCACTTCCGGGACCAGGACGACCTGGTGAACGCCCTCGCCGCGTTCTCCTACGGCCACGCATGGCTCGACGCTGGCGCCCGTATCGGACTGCTCGACGTCCCCGAGGAGGGACACCTCTTTACTGTCTGACACTGTTTCCGGCTACCTGTTCGGGCGCGTTACCCGTCAGGGCGGTACACCCGCCCGCGGAACGTCGCGACGCGGTCGTTGGCCCCATTCGTGACGAGGACCTCGTACTCGGCGGTCCGGCCGCCGTCGTGGGTCTCCTCGGCGGTCGCCGTGAGCGTCTCCCCCGTATCCACTGCCTCCAGGTAGGACATGTTCGTCTCCAGGGCGACTGCCGTCTCACTGCGGGCGTTCGAGGCAGCGGCGAAGGCTGCGTCGGCCAGCGAGTAAACCGCGCCGCCGTGTGGCGTGCCGTGGAAGTTGAGCAGCGATTCGTCGACCGTGAGTTCCGTCCGGGCGTACCCCGCTTCGAGTGCAACGAGATCGATTCCCAGGTGCGCACAGAAGCGGTCCGACTCGATCCGCTTGCGCGTCTCCGCGTCGACGTCTGCCATGACCGCCTGTTCTCCCGGGCTCTGCAAATACTCTCCGGCTGATACGGTCGTGCGTGCGTATTTTGGGCACCGGGCAATATCGCGGTTTCGCGGACTGAAACGCGCATCGTGTGACTCCATAGCGTCGTCGGGCCAAGCCCGACTGCTTGAGAGACTCTGTCTCTCTCTGCTCTCGTTCGCGCGGGGCGGCGAGAGCTACGGCGTCCCAATCTCGTTTGGCTACAATGTCGAGGGTCGGTTCCGCTGGCAGAGCGTGGTCGCCCGCGGGCCGCTGCGGGAGGTCCCCGACGGACCCGATGACGGACGTCAACCACGTCGAACTGCGGATCAGGGAGGCGACCGGACGGAAAGGACAGGCCTACCAGGAGTAGTTCCCGGCTCTCCTACGGTTCGGACACCGCGAACAGTTGCTCGGACCCGCTGACGAAGAGCATCCCGTCGACGACGGCCGGAAGACCCGAAACGTCCGGGACTTCCATCGTCCACCGCTCGCTCCCGTCCGCGGCGTCGAGTGCGAACAGTTCCTCCTCCAGTGTGCCCGCATAGACGGTGTCCCCGGTCACGATCGCCGGCGGCCCAGTTCCCTGGCCCAGCTGCTTCGTCCACGCAGTGCCCCCGGTCGCCGTGTTGATCGCGTGCAGTACACCCTCCCTGGTCCCCGCGAACAGCGTCCCGTCAGCGACCGCGATCGGCCCGAGGGTTCGGTCCTCCAGTGGGACGGTCCAGCGTGTCTCGCCGTTCGACGCCGAGACGGCCCTGACTGCCGGCCCCTCCTCTGTCGAACTGGGGACGTAGACGGAATCGTCGACGGCTGTCAACCCCCAGCCGAAGCTGTCCTCCAGCGACCACTGCTCGGTCCAGCCGTCCCGGTCGAGTGCGTACAGCCCGTCGCGGCTGGTGAAGTACAGGCGCTCGTCGTCGAACGCCTGGAACAGCCCCGGGTCGGGCCAGTCGTCGAGCTGTACCCTCGCGGTCCCGTCGGCGATGTCGACTCCGTGGATGCCGTTCGGGGCACTGAAAAACACCGTGTCGCCGGTGACGGTGGGTATCAGCGGCTGGGGTGCGTTCCCCGTGACGCTCTCGGACTGCCAGAGCGCGGTGCCGTCGTCGGCGTCGAACGCGTGGACGGTGGCTTCGACCTCACCCTCGTTCGACCGCCGCGTCCGGACGAAGTGCGCCTGTCCCTCTGTGACCGCGGGCAGTGACCAGAATCCCTCGGGATCGACGGTGGCACGATCCGGATCACTGACCGACCAGCGTTCGCTGCCGTCCGCCACGTCGATCGCGAGGACCCTGTCGACGCCCCCCAGGTAGATCGTCCCCCCGGCGACGATGGGCTGCAGAACCTGCGGGGGACTCTCTGCCGTCCATACAACCTCGGCGTCCGTCCGAGGCCCACGGACGTCGGGCGCGTAGCCGGTGTTTCCGGCGTCGTACTGGAACATCGGAACCGCGTCCGGCGGGTCGCTACCACCCAACCGCTCGGTCGCGGCCCAGCCAGCCGCGCCGACGACCCCCAGCCCAACCACGCCGAGGGCAGCGCGTCGAGTAACTGGATAGCCCCCGATGGCTCCCCTGTCCGTATCCTCGGGGTCGCCCTCGGCTTCGTCGGCGACAGCCCTCTCCTCGTTTCCAGCCCCGGTTGGCCGACCCCGTTCCTCGGACCGCGCCTCTCCGCTCCCGTCCCCCTCGCCGCCCGACCCTGCCGGACTGGCCTGGCCGTGGGAGTCGAACAGCGTGGCGAGTTTGAACTCGTAGGGTGTGGCATAACGCTCCTGTGGATCCCGCGACAGTGCTGTATCGAGAACCTCGTCGAACTCACCCGGAACGTCCGGGTTGAGGGTCGATGCCCGGGGGCGGGACTCACTGTCGACGCCGCGCCTGGAGCCAGCGTCCGGTTCCTTCGGTGACTGACCGGTGAGGGTGTAGTAGGTGACCGCGCCAAGTCCGTAGACGTCGGTCCGGTCGCCTGGGGTCGCGTCTCCCGTGGCCATCGCCCGGCCTTCCGGAGTATCTCCGCGACAGCACCGACGAGGGAACGGACGTCACTGACCGGAATCGGGGTATCACGATCGGACAGACGCCGGCCGTCGACGGCCTCGACCGCCAGCCAGGGGCGCGGTGTCTCACCCCGGCCGTGGACGGTGACAGTCCCCTTCTGGGAGCCGATCGCTTCCCAGTCCGCGGCGACGCGTCGGAACGCGGATGCGACCGCAGTGTCCGACACCCCGGGAGCGAGCACTAACAGCCGAACTGTCCCGGAGCCCGACTCCAGCGTACCGGTGTAGGTGTGGAGAAATTCGCCTTCCTGGAGGGCCATCGCCGCACGGACACCCGGTGCCGCCCGTGCGAACGACGCTGGCGCGTCTGGCATTGTTCGTATCCAGCCTTGGACCCTGAACCGTTAAACAGTTGAGTTTCGATCCGGGTCCCGTAAACAGTCACACTATCAGGCGTAGCGGGAGAGGTCCGGGTCGTCGAGGGACTCGACCACTTCAGTGGCAGTCTCGTCGAGCAGGCTGTGCCCCTCGGAGGTGACCTGCCGGCCTTCACCCTCGGCAATCTCCACGTAGCCGGCGTTCTCGAGCTGCTGGAGCGCGGTTCGGATGATGTTGCCCGATCCCTCGGTCTTCTGTCGCGGTCGCACCTGGTAGCGGTTCGATCCCTGCTTTGCGTCACCGTACTCGGTCTGGAGAGAACCGACGCCGACAGGGCCGTCGATAGCGACCTTCCGGAGCAGGCTGGCGGTCCGGCGCTCCCAGAAGTCCTCCTGTTCGGGCGGGAGTTCCTTGTCGTGGCCGGCCTTCACGAACTGTAGCCAGTCGGGCTCCTCGATTGCGTCCTCCTCGGTGAGTGTCTCCGCAAGCGCCTCGATGACTTCCTCGTCGGGCGCGTCGTACAGTGTTGTCATTGGAGTTCCTTTCCGATGCCGTCATAAAACTGTTGTGAACACCGGTCGCTACGGACCGCTGTCCGCGGTCCGGCGTTCCCCTGGTGACGCAGGCCACCCAGTTCGGGCCACGGGACGCCAGGCTATTTCAGTCGAGGCGTCCTAACGGTATCATGGACGAGCGGTCGGCACTGACACGGCTCACCGGGGCGGTGTCCGGAGCAGGCGACGACGCGGCGGTCGTCGACGGCCTCGTACTGACGACCGATATGCTTCATAAGTCGACCGACTTTCCGGCGGGAACAACCCGGTACACCGCCGGCTGGCGCGCAGTCGGCGCGTCGCTGTCCGACGTCGCGGCGATGGGCGGCGATGCGGTCGCCACTGTAGCCGTATACGCCGCACCGGAGTTCGAGTGGGACGAACTCGCTGCGTTCGTAGAGGGGGCAGCTGACGTCTCTGCGGGCGTTGGCGCGGAGTACGTCGGCGGTGACCTCGACGGCCACGAGGAGTTCACGGCCGTCTCGACGGCACTGGGCCGGACCGACAGTCCCGTATGGCGGTCGGGAGCGAGCCCCGGCGACGTGGTCTGCGTGACGGGTACACTGGGCCGGAGTGCAGCAGCCCTGCGGCGCTTCGAGGCCGGCGAGTACGGACGGGCGAACGAACTGTTCCAGTTCCAGCCGCGGATCGACGCGGGGCGGTGCCTGGCACCCCACACAACGGCGATGATCGACAGCAGCGACGGGCTGGCGCGCTCGTTGCACCAGCTCGCGGACGAGAGCGGCTGTGGCTTCGCCGTCGACTCGCCGCTCCCGGTCGCATCCGCGCTGGAGACAGCCGTGGACGACCCAGACGAGCGACGGGAGCTGAGCCGTTTCTTCGGCGAGGACTTCGAACTCGTCTGTACGCTCCCGGAGTCACGTGTTCCGGAGATGCGCGAGGCGACGAACGTGGCGCTCACTCCGATCGGAACAGTGGTTACGGACGGGGTAACGGTTGACGGAGAACCGCTGCCCGATCGCGGTTACACACACTAACTGGCCTCGACAATCTCGATCGGTACCGGCGTGAAACAGAGCGCTGCAAGAACGAAGGTGAGGACCGCGATCCCGACCCGCACCCAGCCCAGCCCCTCGTCGTCGATCGGCGTTGCCGGACCGGCGTAGGCGAGCCCGAGAGCGAACAACCCCCACATCGTCCAGATTCCGACGGAGTTGAACCCGTCGCGGATGAACAGGAGATAGCCAGCCAGCGCGAACAGCGCGCCGGGTACCACAGCGGCAATTGTTCGCTGTCGCTCGCCGACGACTGCCCGCAGGATGTGCCCACCGTCGAGCTGTCCGACCGGAAGCATGTTCAACAGCGTCACGAGCATCCCGACCCAGCCCCCGAACACGACGGGATGGACGACGCCCGACTCCAGCCGGCCGCCTGCTCCCGTCAGCTCCGCGATGATCTCCAGAAGCGGCGGCTCGTTGAATACGACCTGCTCGCCGGTCCCCTCGACCGTCGCCTGCTGGACTGCGAGAGGGTTGAGCTGGAGCCCGATCGCGGTGACGACGACGGTCGCGATCAGTCCTGCAAGCGGCCCGGCGGCGCCAATGTCGAACAGCGCCTTCCGGTCGGGGATCCGGCCTTTCATCCGGATCACGGCGCCCATCGAGCCGATGTACGTCGGAAGCGGGATGAAGTAGGGCAGCGACGCCTGGACGTTGTGGTAGCGGCTCATCACGTAGTGGCCGAGTTCGTGGACCCCGAGCACACCCATGATCGCGACGACGAACGGCCAGGCCTCCAGCGCCCGCCAGGGTTCCTCCGCAAGCGGCACCTGGTACCAGAAGAAGGCCCCGGCGAACAGCGTCGAGAGCACCGTCGCCACGAACAGCACGATGTTCGTCCACGGAACGCCGTCGACGCCGATCGACCACGGCTCGGCGACGAGCACGTACTCGCCACGGGAAAGAGGAATCCCCTCCTCACCGTTGTAGCCACGCTGCAGGGACACCTCGTACCCCTGATCGCGGAAGAGCGGCCAGAGTTCGTTCTCGAGGCGACTTCCCGGGACGGTTGGCTCGCCGATGTAGAGTACTGTATCGCCGTCATGCCTGATTTCGTAGACGTCGAACAAGGAGGCGACCTCGGTCACGTCGGGTGGGTCACTCGGCTCGTGGCTGCTACCCATCAGCGGCTGCTACGGGTTGTGTCTCCATAAATCCCTGGAGAGGGCGGAATGACCCGAAGGGAAGCGTGGGTGGAGGAACAACTACGGTCGCAGGACGCCGCGCGTCATACTGTCGGACGTGACTCTGTGGAATGGCAAGATACGCAAACCGGTGTATTTACGCGTTTCAGCACGATTCCGGGGTAGAAATCTCCACGTACTCACGTCCGACAGTATCACGAGGGCTCGACGCGCCACGTCGTGGCACTCGTATACGACCACTGCTCGATCTTCAGGTCGGGCGTGGAATCCCGGAGCTTCACCATGAGTGCGCCGATCTCCTTGGGCGTTAGATCGACCTCGTCGGCGATGAACTTGCTTTTGAAGTACACCTCACCGTCTTCTGCCTTCTGCTTGAGGAAAGACCGGAGGCGTTCTTCCTTCGAACTCTCGTTGTGCGAGGACTGTGTCGCGCTCATGTTTTGCTTCACCTCTTTCATACTCCCGTAGGGGTATATAAAGAAAGGAACCTTTGGGCTGCTTTGACCAGTTTTAGACTGAACACGCGTGAAAAGACGTTTCAAAACTGTTTAAGAAAGTGAGAAAAGTTTTATTCCGGTATCTAAGGCAGTCTCATGCGGACCAGGTCGAGAGTTCGATTCGTGAGTAGCGAAGCGAATATTACCCGCGTGACGGGGCAAAACGAGGAACATGCTGCCGATTGAGGTGGGTTGTCACGCACTCTTCATGTCGACCGTGGAGTGTGGGACGGTAGCACCGGCCTAACAGTCCCGGTAGATCGGCAGCCCGCTTGACAACGCTTAAGACTGCCTCACGGTTACGCCCAGGAAATGAACGTGGTCGTCTCCATCGGCGGGAGCGTGCTGGTGCCAGCCGTCGACACAGTCAGGGTCGAGGGGTACACGGCGGTTCTCGGGGAGCTGGACGACGACGGACACGACCTCGGGGTCGTTGTCGGCGGGGGACCGACCGCCCGCGAGTACATCGACGCCGCGCGTGACCTCGGAGCCAACGAAATCGAGCTGGACCAGCTTGGGGTCGCAGTGACTCGACTCAACGCCCGTTTGCTCGGTGCTGCGCTCGGCGACCGGGCGGCGCCGTCGCCGCTCCGGGATCACGACCGTGCGAGGGAGGTGTTCCAGCGCGGTGACATCCCGGTGATGGGCGGCACTGTTGCGGGCCACACGACCGACGCGGTCGCGACCGCGCTGGCCGAGCACGTCGACGCGGACCTGCTTGTCTATGCAACGAGCGTCCCCGGCGTCTTCGACGCAGATCCGGGAGAAGACGGCGACGCGACGAAGTTCGAGTCGATGACGCCCGGGGAGCTGGTCGACATCGTCTCCTCGATCGAGCTGTCGGCGGGCAGCAACGCACCCGTAGACCTGCTCGCGACGAAGCTCCTCCAGCGGTCGGGGCTACGCGCGGTTGTGGTCGACGGCACCGATCCCTCGGCACTCTCGGCAGCTGTTGACGGGACCCACACCGGGACCGACGTCATCCCGGAGGAACCATGAGCGACGAGACAGACCCACCGGAGACGAATCCGTACGCCGTCTTGAACGACAGCGACAGGTTGTTCTGGGCCGACGCCGCCGCCGACGCGGTCGAAAACCGCGATCCCAGCGAGCCGATCGTGATCAAGGGCGGCGTTTCACCCTCGGGTATCCCACACATCGGCCATCCAAACGAGATCCTGCGGGGGTACTTCGTTGCGGAGGCGCTGCGGGACCGCGGCCACCAGGTACAGCAGGTGTTCACCTCCGACGACAGGGATCGCCTGCGGAAACTCCCCCGCCGGCTCGCAAACCTTGACGGCGATGTCGTGGGGCTGGGCGAGGTCAACGCCGGCGCGCTTGGCCGGAACCTGGGCCGGCCCTACACCGATATCCCCGACCCCTTTGGCTGCTGTGACTCCTACGGCGATCACTTCACCGAGCTCCTCCGGCGGGAGGTGGAACAGCTCGGTATCGAGGTGGAGTTCGTCTCGAACACCGCGCTCTACGAGGACGGAACCTTCGACGACGTGATCCGCCACGTGCTCGAACGGCAGGAAAAGGCCCGAGAGGTGCTCTCGCGCTACCAGAGCAGGGTCGACGAGGAGTACGTCCCGTTTTTCGCGATCTGTGGAGAGTGCGGCCAGCTCACCGAGACGATCACGGCGGTCGACCTGAACGCCGGGACCGTCTCCTACCGGTGTACTGACACGGAGACCGGCGGCGAGACCATCGAGGGCTGTAGGCACGAGGGGACGACCGCGCTGCGGGACGGCAAGCTCCCGTGGCGGTTCGAGTGGCCGGCACAGTGGCGAATCCTCGACGTGGATTTCGAGCCGTTCGGGAAGGACCACGCCGAGGGCTCCTGGCCGAGCGGCGTCGACATCGCGCAGAACGTGCTCGGGATCGAGCCGCCGGTTCCGATGGTCTACGAGTGGTTTACGCTCGACGGCGAGGCGCTCTCCTCCTCGGGAGGGCATGTCGTCACCGTCAACGAGGTGCTCGACATCCTCGAACCGGAAGTCCTCTGGTACTTCTTCAGCAAGGCGCCGCTAAAGCAGCGTGATTTCAGCATCGATCGGGCCGACCAGCTTGTCGACGAGTTCGACGCATTCGAGCGGGTCTACTTCGGCGAGGCAGACGCGTCCGAGAGTGACCGGGACCGCGCCGACCGAGCCTACCCGATGCTCGTCGACGAGGTCCACGAGGGGCGAGTGCGGATCCCCTACACGTTCGCCGCCGTGCTGGGGATGACCGACGATCCCAAGTTGCGCGAGGAGATCGCTCGCCACGAGGGGCACATCCCCGAC
>PXQK01000121.1 GCA_003022085.1 Halobacteriales archaeon QH_10_65_19
ACTCGAAAGATGGTCTGCTCCTCGTCGGCATACACCCAGAGCCACCACAGCGACTTCTCTTTCCCCTGCGGGGGGCGCCTCGGCTCCCCTACCTCCGGATGGGCCACCTACCAACTGGTCTCATCCACGTGCTGAACGTCGGCCGAACGAGCCGCCTCCATCCCCGGCCGCCCCCCGACGGTGCTTTCGAAGCAATTTTACGTTACCATTGCCAGTATCGGACAGGAGGAAAAGTCTTCCGAAATAAGCAGAGACCGTGAACTACCCCACCCTGCTCGCGTTGACGCGCTCGCTGAGGGTGGGGCCTGCACGCCGGCTTGTCGGGTGGGACTCACCCGCTCGAAGCCGGCTTGTGGCGCCGGGCCAGACGCCAGCGGCAATTTAATTGTCGGTGTCCTCCACTCTACCCCGTGCAGGGCACGGGCGACGGAGAGGCACGTGGCGTCACGTTCGCTTCGACGGACCCGACTTCGGGGCCGGCTGACGGCGGCCCGTCCATGCCGAGAAACGCACCGTGGCCTCGTTGGGACGCCAGCCCTCACGGACTGTCTGTGGCCCGTCATGGACAGTCAGAGAGTCGTTGCGGGCGGTTATAAAGGTTCGCACGCGTTCCTCCCCTGCCTACTCACTCGCTTCGCTCGTTCCGTGAGGAAGGGGACTCCGCGCTACCGATTAGTTGAACCAGTGAAAGGACGATCGTGTGAACTCTTGTATGACACCCTCACTGCTGTGAGTATGTTCGATCGCAGTCCGTATCACTGGTGGTAAGCGGGGGTCCGGGCGGAGCGTTCGGAGCCCTCGATAAGGGGGAGGTCGACAGCCGTCGCCGGCCGCTCCTCCCCGCCGATTCGGACGTCGAGCGCACCGTTGGCGCCGAACTGCTCGACGACGTCGCGAGCGAGCAGGGCCATTGCGACCGGTTCCTCGCGCGTCGGGCTGTGGACGGCCCGCGTCATCTCGCCGAGGCTCTCGTCGCCGTCGAAGACGGTGGCGCCGGGGTCCGGGAGGGGTATCTCGGTGTCGAAGCCAGCGTCGAGGGTCAGCCCGACGAGGCGTTTCGTGGGCTGACCGCGGTTCTCGACGCGCGAGACAACCTCCTGGCCGACGAAACAGCCCTTCTCGAAGTCGACGGCGTTGCGCAGGCCGAGGTTGTTCGGCACGCCGTCCTCGAGTTCCGGTTCGAACAGCGGCGTTCCCGCTTCCAGCGTGAGCGACCGCCAGGCGGTGAGGCCGAACGGCGCGGCGTTCAGCCCGCGGTTCTCCAGCGTGTCGAAAACGTCCTCGGCCGCGCTCGCGTCGCAGACCACCTCGTACCCGGTCTCGCCTGTCAGCGCGTCGGTCCGGATGACCGTTACGCCCGCCTCACCCATCGACCCGCGCGTGAACGTGAGTTGCTCCGCCGGGGTTCCCTCGGTGAACACGCTGGCGACCTTCTCGGTCGCCTCTGGGCCGTACACGCCGAAGACGCCGAACTCGTCCGACACGACCGCTATGTCGACGTCCTGGATGAACGTCTTCTCGCTCCAGTCCTCGGCGACCGGGGTGCCGTTGCCGGGCGGGAGAAAGACCAGCAGCCGTTCGCCGGCGTTGTAGACGTACATGTCAGTCCGGATGCGACCCTGTGGGGTGAGCAACAGCGCGTAGGCGCCGCGGCCCTCGGCTGTCGGGACGGTGTTCGACACCGCGTTGTCGACGTACTCGATCCGATCCGACCCCGTGACCGCGAGCACGTCGTAGGACATCTCGGTAACCCCGACGACATTCCGAACCGCATCGTGGGAGCGGGCCGGCCGGCCGTAGTTGGCGACGAACGCCCGGTCGCCGCGCTCCTCGAACGCCGCGTCGTGTCGTTCGTGAACCTCCCGAAGCAGTGTCATACCGTCGGATGGGAGTCCCCGAGGGTTAACTCCTGCGAGGATCGCCGCGGTCACGACTGCTCGACAACCCGGTCGACGATCGGCTCGACCTCGTCGTCGGCGGTCGTGAGGAACGGCCCCGGGAGGGTGCGGACCAGCGCCGACGCCGCGACGGCAAAACTGAGCGCCCGCGCCGGATCTGCTCCCTCGATGAGTTGCTGGAGAAACGCCCCGACGAACGCGCCGTGGGTGCCGGCTGGATCGACGGCGTCTACCTCGACTCCGTCGCGCTCGTGGATCACGTTCGTCCCCGGCGAGTCATGCAGGGCCACGGCCCCGTGTTCGGACCGCGTGATAACCATGATGTTGAGGTCGTGTTCCGCGGAGATGATGTTTGCGAGTTCCCGCGGTTTGCCGGACCGGTCGAGGGCCGTCTCGACGGCCTCTTCGCTGGCGATCAGGATGTCGAGGTCGTCCGAGATGCTGTGTAGCACCTCGGGATAGCGCTCGGGGTTTGCGAGTCCGCTGGTGTAGTCGAGGTCCACGGCGGTCACCACCCCGCCGCTGCTGCTGGCCCGGAGTATCGCCTCCGTCGTGGTCGCCGCCGCCTCCGAGAGCACTGCCAGGCTGAGGCCGGTGAAGACGACTGCACTCTCCTGGATACGGTCGATGGGGAACTCACCTGGGGCCACCGTCGCGGCCGCAGTACCGGTTCTGTCGTGCCAGTGTTTGCTCTCCCGCGGCGGAGCTCCAGATTCCTGGAACAGCAGCCCCTGGCGCTCGGAGGGGTCGTCCGACCACATCACCTCGGTCCCGATCCCCTGTTCCTGGAGCTGCGTGACGACACGCCGCCCGAGCGGTGAATCCGGGAGTTTCGACAGCCAGAGTGCGTCGGTTCCGAGTTCCTGTGCCGTGACTGCCACGTTGCTCGCAGTGCCGTCCGCGTAGATTCGCGCTTCCCGTGCCATCTCTATGCGCTGATTCGCCGGAGGAGAGAACCGCAAGGGCGTTTCGCCGAATGTGATCAGTTCTGACATACTTTTCACACTCGTGGCAACTGTCTTAAGTTACCGTGGTTCTCACTCTTCGAGCGCGTCGGTTCCTTCACCGTTGTTTTCCGCTGCCTTCTCCGAGATCGTTTCCTCGACAGCATCCTCGACTGCGTCCCCGACCGTCTCGTCGACGGCGTCCGCCACGCTTCGCTCGACAGTGTTTCCGACGCTCTCGTCGACCTGTCTTTCGACGGCCGCCTCGATAGTTTCCTCGACTTCCTGTGTCATCCACTCGGGATCGAAGCGTGCCATCTTCCAGACGACGTGAATCCCGTAGGAGATCAGCACGCCGAGGCCGAACGCGATACCGATCTGACCCCCGACCACGACCATGAGAACAACGGCGACGAAGATCATGGCTCCGTACGCGATGTCGACGGCTGCATCGACCCGTCCCGGCTCCATGCAGATGGTTCACGAACTGGCTGCTAAGTTCTTGCGAATGCGCGATCACCGGTGTCCGGGGTAGTCCCGTTCGAACCGCGCCTCGAGTTCGTCGCCGTCGATCTCGATCACGATCGGCCGGCCGTGCGGACAGGCGTAGGGGTTCTCGCAGCCGTCCAGCCGCGAGAGGAGATCCACGACAGACCCCTCGGTGAGCGACGTGTTGCCGGTGATCGACGGGTAACATGCCAGATCCGCGAGCAGCGACTCGGCCGCCGCCTCGACTGTCTCGGTCGCGGCCGCGTCCCCGCTTACGAACTCCGAGAGAACCTCACGGACGAGCGACGGGTCCGCCGCCTCGGCGACGAGCGACGGCACTGTCGTCACTTCGAGCGTCCGGTCGTCGTCAAGGGTGGCGTGGAACCCGAGTCGTGCGAGGGCGTCCGTGTGGGCCGAGAACAGTTCCGCTTCGCGGGCTGTGAGTTCGATCCGGACTGGTTCGGCGAGTGCCTGTGTCGTCGTCTCGCCCGCGAACGAGGCCCGTAACTGCTCGTAGTTGATCCGCTCGTCGGCGGCATGCTGGTCGATCAGCACCATGCCGTCCGACGTCTCACCGACGATGTAGGTCTCCTTGAGCTGTCCCAGCACCCGCATCGAGGGGAGACAATCGAGCGAGATGTTGCCGTCCTCCTCGCCAAGCCGGTCCTGTCTGCCGGCTTCGCGGAACTTGCCAGACGCGGTACCGGTGTCGTGATCACTGTCGATACCGCGCCCGCGGCTGGGCTGCTGCCTGTTGTCCTCCGATGGGGTCCCCCCGTTCGAATCCGGGACACCCGGACTCTCCGGCGGTTCGTCGTCTCCCGCCCCGGCCGCAGTCTCGCGGTCCGACCCGCCGGTTTCGGCCGGATATGCGTCGCTGTCGATTGTCTCGCTGCTGACTGTCGGTGCCCGCCCCGTTTCCGGATCAGTGGCCCTCCCGTCAGCGTCAGATTTGTCGTCGTCTCCCTGTCCGGGGTCGATCTGCGTCTGGTCCGGCGCCGACTGGCCACGCGGCGCAGCGGTGCGGATCAGGCCGTCGGCCAGCAGCGTCTCCTCGGCGGCCGTCCGCACCTGCTCTCTGACCCCCTCCTCGTCTGCAAAGCGCACCTCCAATTTTCGGGGGTGGACATTTACGTCGACCGTCGCCGGGTCGACCTCCAGAAAGAGGACCGCAAACGGGTACCGGTCGCCCGCCAGCTGCTTGCCGTAGGCGTCGACGACCGCCTCGCGAACGGGGCCGGACGTGACGTAGCGGCCGTTGACGTACGTCGAGAGGTACTCCCGGGTAGCGCGGTTGACCTCGGGCTCGCTGACCAGGCCGTCGATGCCGTCAAGCGGCCCCTCCGGCAGTGCCTTGCGGCGGAGTTCGACCATGCCCTCCGCGACCTCGCGGCCGTAGACCGACAGCACGGTCTCCCGGAGGTTACCCTGGCCCGTCGTCGAGAACGTCTCCCTGCCGTCGTGGTCCAGCGTGACCGCAACTCCGGGGTTTGCCAGGGCGTAGCTCGTCACCACCCGGTTGACGTGGGCGAACTCCGTCGCCTCCTGTTTGAGGTACTTCCGCCGGGCTGGCACATTGTAGAACAGATCCCGCACCTCGACAGTCGTCCCTTCGGGACAGCCGGCCGGCGAGACGTCCGTGACCTCGCCACCTTCCACGACCAGTTCGGCCCCGCGGTCCCCGCCCCGGGGACGGGACGTGACTGTCAGCCGCGAGACCGCGCCGATTGCGTGGAGCGCCTCGCCACGGAAGCCGAGCGTCGCAACCCCGCTCTCCAGGTCGTCGATGTCGCCGATCTTGCTGGTGGTGTGTTTCTCGACGGCGCGCGAGAGGTCCTGCTCGCTCATCCCCACGCCGTCGTCGGCGACCCGGATGCGTTCCGTGCCGCCGGCCTCGACTGCGACGCTGACCCGGGAGGCGTCGGCGTCGATGCTGTTTTCGACCAGTTCCTTGACAACGGAGGCGGGCCGCTCGACGACCTCGCCGGCCGCGATCCGCTCGACTGTCCGGGCATCCAGCTCCTGTATCTCCGGCTGCTCGGCCTCGGTCATTCTCGGTTCGGTGTTGGACGGGGACCGTCTTGAGGGTGGCGGGCTAGTGGGCCGATACCGATCTGATCGGGCAGTCTTGAAGAACGCACTCGTCCGAAACCCGTTCTTCGGGAACTACAAGCGTTATCTGTACGGCAGACCGACTGACAGGTATGCCAATCACAGAGGGCGATGCGGTGACCATCGAGTACGTGGGGCGGCTCACGGACGGCACCGTGTTCGACACCTCCGACGAGCAGCTGGCCGAGGAGACCGGCCTCGCCGACGAACACCCCGACCGGCAGTTCCAGCCTCTGACGATCGAGATCGGTGACGACAAGGTGATCCCCGGGCTGCAGGAGGCGCTGATCGGGCTGGAGGCGGGTGACTCCGAACTGTTCCAGATCCCGCCCGAACAGGCTTACGGCGAGTACATGGAGGAACGGGTCGGCGAGTACGACCGCGACGCGTTCGAGGACATGCTCGGCAAACCGGTGGCGGTCGGCGACGAGGTCGAGACTGAAGACGGCCTGCCCGGAAGGGTGGTCGACTTCGACGACGACACCGTCACGGTGGATTTCAACCACGAACTCGCGGGCGAAACCCTCGAGTTCGAGATCGAAATCGTTGACGTCGAGTGATACTGGTGAGTAAAAGAATTACAGCCACCAAAATCTATTGTCAGTTTACCGGGTAGTCGCTGGTCGGGCTGCCGGCCAGCGAGTCCGTGGTCAATCAACAAAACTGACGGACAGGAGGGACACGCTCCGGGACAGTACGTGTCCTCCGCGGCGCGTCAGTACTTGTGGTCCTCGGGAGCGAGGTCGATCGCGTCGTAGAACGCCGCGTCGAGGTCGTTGCGGTCCTCGCGCCAGGCGTCGAACCCGCTTTTGGTGGCGGGGTAGTTGGCGTACAGGTCCTCGAACCGGTCGGCGAACCGTTTCGTTTCGCGGAACCCCACGAGCGCCTCGTACAGCTGGTCGCGCGAGACACCGAGGTCCTCGAAGGTGCCTTTGCGGTACTCGCTCCAGAGGTTTTCCACCACCCCAAGGCCGACGGAGAGCTTCGTCGTCAGATCCTCGATGGACGTCTCAGTGCCGACGATCTCTTTCATCTGTTTCTCGGGCAACAGCGCCGCGATCGCGCGCAGGATGGGGATGTCGATGCTGCTGGCCGCCACGTTGAACGGGTCGCTGGCTGCGAGTTTCGTTCCGGTCCCGTGCTCGACGTAGAGGTAGTGGTTGTGCCCCCAGAGCCCCTCCTCGGAGACGTCCCCGGCAGCCACCGCTTTGGCGGCGGTTCGCCCCGCCGAGTGACCCGAGATGGCGGCGCCGCGGATCCCCTTCCCGGAGATTGGGTGGGTGGTCGCCGCCGCGCCGCCGGCGGCGAGGTAGCCCGGCGCGACCATCGAGTCCAGCGGCCGGCGGAGCGCCAGCG
>PXQK01000122.1 GCA_003022085.1 Halobacteriales archaeon QH_10_65_19
GATCGGGGCGGCTGGCGGGACATCGAGGACGTCCCCTACGCCTGGAATATCCACGAGGTCTCGAACGTCGAGCACGTCAGGGGCGTGACGCGGATCGCCCGCGACTCGGCCAGAGAGCAGCGCGACTTCCACGGTGCCGACCCCGATACCGACACGATCGTCGCGGCCGCACTCCTGCACGACGTGGGCAAATGCTACGAGTACGTCGACCACGTCGACGACGATCTGCTCGATAAACCCGACGAGACCTACGTTGGCGAGGAGATCCCCCACTCGCTGTCGGGCTACGCCCTCGCCCACGAGGTCGGCTGCCCGCTGTCGGTCCAGCGGGCGATCCCCCACTTCCTGGGCGAGGTACCAGAGCGGACGCTGGAGGCCGAACTCGTCAAAAGCGCCAACTCGGCCTCCTCGAACGCCATCACGCAGGCTGCGATGGGGATCACCCTCGACGAGTGGGTCGAGACGTACTCACAGACATCCTGATACGGTCGTGCGTGACTCTCAGCTGACCGCTCGCCCGCCCTTGTAGACGGCGTCGATGTCGTCTCTGAGCGCGGCAAAGTCAGCGCGGGGATCGGTCGAGAGCGCGACGATGTCGGCGTGGTTCCCGGGTGTGAGCGTGCCGACATCGTCGTCGGGGATCGCTTTGGCGGCCGCACCCGTCGCGGCGTGGAGCGCCTCAACCGGGTCCATCCCGACCTCCTCAACGTACAGTTCGAGTTCTGTGGCGTTCTCGCCGTGTGGGACGATCTCCGGCCCGACGAAGTCGGTGCCGGCGGCGATTGTCACGCCCGCCTCGTAGGCCGCGCGGATCGAGTCGAGGTGTGTCGCGCGTGCCGCTTCGGTTTTCCGTATCGCCCACGGCGGGATGCCGTGATCTTCGCCGTGCTCGTAGAGCCGAGTCATGATCGCCAGCGTCGGGACGAGAACCGCGTCCCGATCGAGGAGGAGGTCGATCGCCGCCCCGTCGAGGTAGACGCCGTGTTCGATCGTGTCGACGCCGTTCCGGAGGGCATCCGTGATTCCGTCAGTTCCCTGAGCGTGGGCTGCGACGGGGATGTCGACGCGGTGTGCCTCCTCGACGAACGCCCGGATCTCGGCGTCGGTGAAGTGGCTGTGGCGGGGGTCGTCCTTCTCCGAAAGCACGCCGCCGGTAGCCATGATCTTCACCAGGTCGACACCCTGGCGGATCCGCTTGCGCGCGCCGCGGCGACACGCCGTCTCGCCGTCGACGATCTGGCAGGGATCCCGGTCCTCGACCCAGCGATGGGGAATAAAGTGGGTGTCGGAGTGGCCGCCGGTCTGGGAGAACGCAAGGCCGCTGGTGTAGATCCGCGGTCCAGGGATCTCACCCTCCTCGATGGCGTCACGCAGCCCGAGCCCGATGTTGCTGCTCAGGTCGCGTACCGTCGTGAACCCGGCGTCGAGCAGGTCACAACAGTCGACTGTCGCGCGGGCGGTCCGCAGCGCCTCCTGTGAGTGTTCCGTCAGCCGGGTAAACGGGTCCATCTCCCGGAGCCCGGCCATGTGGACGTGCGCGTCGATCAGCCCCGGCAGCACGAACTCCCCCGAGTGGTCGATCCGCTCGGCGCCGTCCGGTGCCGGCACCTCCCCGNNNNGCTCGGCGCCGTCCGGTGCCGGCACCTCCTCGACCGGCCCGGCGTCGCGCACCCGGCCGTCACCGATCACGATCCGTGCGTCCCGGACTGTCCCGTCTCCCCTTCCGTTGTACAGCGTTCCGCAGTCGACGTATCTGTCTCCCATTGGGGCATCGTGTCACTGAAAGCGTATAGAAGGCGCGGTATCGACTGATAGTGGTTGTTGTGACTCTTTACCGCCGGGCAGACAGAATACCGACGGTTCAAGCCCCGAGACACCTGTTTTTCTGGGGTACTCTGAAAATAATCACAACAACCACTATGAGAGAGTAAGAGGGACGGACTACCTCGCCGAACTCCCCAGCACCCACGCGGCGACCCACCACAGTCCGCGACCGAAAGGTCGTGATCGGGTTCTGACACAGTCGCGGCGCAGGTCGGGCGCGTCTCTCGGCCGGCGAGTATTTTACAGCCCGCCCCGAAGCGCCGGGCATGACGCTGCTGCTCTACGGTGCCTACGGCTACACGGGTGAGTTGATCGCTCGCGAAGCAGTCGACCGCGGCCTGGACGTGATCGTCGCCGGGCGGAACGGGACCAAGACGCGTGGCGTCGGGGTCCAGCTCGGTGTCGAGTCACGGGTGTTCCCGGTCGACGAGATTCGACACAACCTCGACGGGGTCGACACGGTGTTGCACTGCGCCGGCCCGTTCGTCGAGACCTACGAGCCTGTCGTCGAGGCCTGCCTCGAGACGGGCACCCACTACCTCGACATCACGGGCGAGTTCACGGTGTTCGAGGCGGTTGCGGAGCGCGACAGAGACGCCGAGAAGGCCGGGGTGTGCCTGCTCCCCGGCGTCGGGTTCGACGTGGTGCCGACGGACTGCCTGGCCGGGCACCTCCACGACCGCCTCCAGAGTGCGACTCACCTCCGGCTGGGGTTCGAGGCGCCCACCACCGTCTCGGGCGGCACAGTTGCCGCGGCGGTCGAACACGCAAGCGACGGCGGGCGCGTCCGGCGGGAGGGCGTCATCGAGGAAAACCCGCTGGCCGCCGAGGACCGCACCATCGACTTCGGGAACGGCCCGCGCAACGCCGTCAGGATTCCCTGGGGAGACGTCTCGACGGCGTACTACTCGACCGGGATTCCGAACATCGAGGTGTACACCGCGGTGCCCGAGACGGCCGCCCGGGCGCTGCGCCTCTCGTGGCTCCTGTCGGCGGTACTCTCGGTCGAGCCGGTCAAGCGGGCGATGAAAGCACTCGGTTACAAGCTTGCCGAGGGTCCCTCCGAGGAGGAACGCGAAACCGGCCGGTCGTACGTCTGGGGCGAGGCAAGCGACGGCGAGCGAACGGTCACCTCGCGGCTGGTTGCGCCCGAAACGTATGCGTTGACGGTTGACGCCGCGACCAGCGCCGCCGCGCGCCTGGAAGAAGGTGGCGACCGGGTGGGCTACCAGACGCCGGCGACCGCGTTCGATCCCGAGTTTGTCCTGAACCTCGACGGTGTCGAGGGCTTTTTCGACGAGGAACTGCCGGCGGAGTGAGGTGGATAGCTCCACCGCACGCGCAAGCTATCCACCCGGACGTGATTTGCCTAAGTCATCTCGACACAACTCGGGACTGTCACGGTCGATACTCGTGGATATCGTGTCCTGATATCTAACAGAGTCACGTCCGGGTGTATATTATTGACCTCCTCCACGCCCTGAAGGACGTGGAATCCGACCATCGGATTTCCGCCGAGCGTGGCGTTCGAGGTTCCAACCCGCACTCACGGGGAACCGGCAGCATACCGGGGGAACTCTCGTTTCCTCCCCTGTATAGGGCTGTGGCCCGGTCAATGAGGTCGTTCGAAAATCTTCGATTTTCGTGATGACGAGAATCTCTGATTCTCGAACCACCCCATCGAAATCCGTGTCATTGCCGTGCGAACCACCGTCGGTTCGCCGCCCCTTGTGGTTCGGGGCCGGCATCTCACCGATTCCGTAGCAC
>PXQK01000113.1:0-904 GCA_003022085.1 Halobacteriales archaeon QH_10_65_19
TCTTTGTCACCGAAGTAGATATCAGCACCGTCCTGTGCAACTTTCTCGGCGAGGACAGCACACTTGACGCGCATCGGGGAGATGTCGACACCGAGCATATCGATCACGTCGTCACGGTCCATGTCCTCGAGCTCCGCGATACTGGTTCCGGGGAGAGTTTCCGAGAGCATCGAGGCCGCGGCCTGCGAGATAGCGCAGCCGTCGCCGCGGAACGCGACGCCTTGGATCGTCTCCTCGTCATCGTCCAGCACGACATCCATCTCGATCGTGTCCCCACACATCGGGTTCTCGCCGATATGGCTGAACGTCGGATCTTCGATCTCTCCGTAGTTGCGGGGGTTCTTGTAGTGATCGAGGATCTGCTGCCGGTACATGTCTGAGCCGCCAATTCCCATGGTACCTGAGGTACGGTCGTTCGGCCGAAAAAGGTTCCGAGTCAACTGGTCGCACGGCGAGACGATAGAGTTTAGTCCGGTGCTCGGGTACGGATGAATGGCGGGCCCGTAGCTCAGTCCGGTAAGAGCCCCCGGCTCATACGACAGCGAGTTCAAGTCGGTGTCTGGGACACCGGGTATGCGGTGGTTCAAATCCGCCCGGGCCCACTGCTTCTGCGACAAACGAATGTGAGGAGCGAAGCAGTGACGCCCGGCGGTTTGAGCCAGGGAGCGGAGCCATGCGGAGCGACTGAGGTTCAAATCCGCCCGGGCCCATCTACAGCATGCACGATTCTTAGCCGACAAAATCGACTAGTAGAGCGCCTGAGGTGCGTATTTTCTTGTTTCCACCCTGATTTTCGTCGTGCGCACATGCTGGAGTTGAACCACCTGATAGACGTGGGTCGCCGCCGTCTGGGACTTCCCGGTGGACGATGGGCCGTCGTGAAATCTACCCGTGCGCTAATTTT
>PXQK01000113.1:925-5742 GCA_003022085.1 Halobacteriales archaeon QH_10_65_19
TCGGGCCAAGCCCGACTGCCTGGGAGACGTAGTCTCCCTCTGGTACAGAGTCACGTACGACCGTATCAGGACGCGACGCGAGTAGGCAGGGGGAATTTACAACTGATAGGAAGCGATTTCTGAGGAGCCACAGTGCGGGCATTCGTCAATGTAGGTGTCGAGGGAATGTCCGCAATCTCGGCACTCGTAGAAGGTCTGGATATTCTCACTGAACATCCCATGGACGGGATCGAACACACCCATTGCGACAGTACTTTTGATTGTCATGTAATTTCAAACCTTCCATTCTGACCGGTTGTAAGGACGGCGGATGCAGAGGAGACACGGGGGCAGATGCGCGTAGGACAACAGCATCACGGGTGGTCCCGGGCAGCGTGACGGTCGACCCCGGCCAGCGCGTCGAGCGCGGCCAGCAGGTCGGCCGGTGTGGTCACTCTGGCAACTCCTCGGAGCCACACCTCCACTTTCAGGTCCAGGACCATCTCGACTTTGCGACGGCGACCAGCCTCCCCATCCGGTTTGACGACGTCGAGATCGAATCCCCGGGGGTGACTCACGAACCGGACCTCGTCCCCGGCTACGGCGTCTGGCACTCCGGGAGCCCGGACGACTCGCCTGACGGGTACCACGGTCGGACATTCGTCGTCGGGGGCCAGCGCGTGGCCCACGCCGAACGACCCGGTGGTGAGGAGGACCACGAGGCGGAGCCCCGGTCCGTCGACGCCGACGCGACCGACGATCCAGCCGACGACAGGGCCAGCCCCGGGGACATCTCGGCGGGCTGGCTCCTGCTGGCTGGATTTCTCGGCTACGTCGCCGTTGGCGTCTGCGAGGGGACGCGGCTGCGTGCTGTGTCTCCGGAGCCAGTCGCCCCGTAGCAGGTCCACGGTACCACAAAAGGGGGTGGGTCCAGGTATACCGGGCGCGCCGTGGGAGGATGGGAGTTGTAGATGTGAAGCCGTCGGTGCGCGCCCACGAGAGATGTCCCTCCAAGTATACTTAAATATCCGTCAGACAGAGGTGTGACAATCCGGGTGCAGCCGGGCGATTGTGTCCCTTTTGGGCAGTGCGGTCGGTTTTTTACTCCGCCGTCCCTCTGCGTAGACGTGACCTGGGGTGACCTCTTCGACCGGGCTGGCGCGGTCGACACGACGGTTGCAGAGGTCCGGGAGACGCTTGCATGCCGCCGCGAACGGAGGGCCGAGGAAGGGGGGTCAGCGGATGGATAGAACGGCTGCGCGGCTGGTCGCCGACGCGGACGTACTGGCGGCCGACCTCCTGGTCGGCGGCGCGGCGCGGGAGGCGCTCGACCATGCCCGCCGCCACTCGTGGGTCGAGCTGATCGCCAGCGACCCGCTGCTCGACGACGCGGCTGCCCTCGTGGCGGCGCTCGCAGACGACGGCCTCGCGGCCGACTGGCGCGAGCGGATCGACGCCGAGTGCCGGTTGATCGACCACCCCGCCGGTGACCACCCTGGCCTCGCCGCCGCATACCGGGGGGAGGCTGCACACCTCCTGACGTTCGACGAGGGGCTGACGAGTGCTGAGACCAACCTCTCTGTCCGGCCACACATGTCACTGAGCATCCGTACGCCCGGGGCGTTCGCCCGCCTGTTCGATCCCGCGGCCCTCTACGAGGGGCTGTTTGCCGACTCCTATCCGGGTCCGGATCGGGATCCGCACGGATGAAGCAGAGTCGCTGCCGTTGCGGTGGAAGCCAACAGTGAACCTACTAGAACGTCTCGCGCTCGGCGACCTCGACACGCGTACCGTCGGCCGTCGCGAGCAGCGAGACGGTGTCGCCGTCGGGTTCGACCACGAACCGGATCGGCCCGACAGTCACGCTCTCGTTGCGGCCGGGGATTGGGGCCCCGCCGACGGCCGTCCCGTTTCGCACGACGGCAACCCGGAACCGGTCGCTCGCGGGGGTCAGCTTGATGCTGTGGTTGTCTATCCGGACGTTTGCCAGCCGTTCCGGCGAGGTGAACGACCGGGTGCGCTCCCCGCCCACCCTGAGGTCGACGGCGTACACCGAGTCGTTGCCGACGATCTCCCAGCCGCGCCGCTCGGCGGTGACCACTGCCCGCCAGCCGACGCCGCCGACCGGCACCGGTTCACTCCCTTCGTGGGCAAGCTTCTCCTTCGACACCGCGGTCGTCCAGACGTCCCGGCGTTCGCTGACGACGATGACGCCGCTGTCCGTCGAGTCGATGCGTCCGTGACTCGCATTCTCGGCGTAGGTCACGCGGTAGTCCTCGACGGCGACTGCGCCGTCGGGCACCGGGTCCTCGTCCATGCCGGGGAGGTTGCCGGCGATGCTGGGGGCTGCCATCGCCCCCGTGACGAGCACCAGCCCCGCGAGGAGGGTGGCTCGCCTCGAGACCGGTGACTCGTAGCGCCCGTCGGGGAGGAAGGGGAGCAGCGCCAGCAGCGACAGGACGGCGATGATCGCCACAGCCGGGACAGCCACCGCGGGATCCCACCCCGAGGCGAAGTCCGTGGAGACAGCGGCGACGGCGGCGACGGCGGCGACGGCCAGCCAGAGCCCGGCGAACAGCCGGCCCACCCTGGCGAGCAAGGAGTCCGGCGGGACGAGCGGGCGGTCGGCCGCAGCCGCCGCCGCGGTGATCAGAGTGGTCAGGACGAGCACGAGCACCAGGCCGATACCCCGGTACTGTATGAAGGTGTCGCCCGACGACCAGGGCAGGAGCCAGAGCCGGCGGGCGAGACCGAACACGAGCGCGGCGAGAAAGATCCGGGCGGCGGCCGGCCGTCGTTCCCGGGCGTGCAGCAGCGCGAGGCCGAGGACAACGCCGAGCAGGAAGCCAAGCAGGTGGGCCTGGACGTTCACGCCGGCCCACGCTGGCGGGCCCGGCGCCCCCGGATCGGCGGTCACCCGCAGCACCGGCTCTGTCAGCGTCCGGTAGACCACGGCCACGCCGCTGATACCCAGCATCGCGACGAGAGACGTCAGCGGCAGCGCGACGACGACGAACCCGCCGAAGGCAAACACCGTCCCGGAGAAGCCAAGCGACCAGCCGAAGGCGAACACGGAGGTTACGACTGAGACGAGGAACACGACGGCCGGGAACACCACGAAGGCCCGGACCCACGGGCGCGTCAGCGGTCCGTCTCCGCCCCTCCTGCCGTCAGTCCCGTTCCTTCCGGTCGTGGCGGCTCCCTCGTAGTCGACAGCAGTGCTCTGCGCTGTGGGATCGCCGGGTTCGGCCGGCTCTGACGGCGGCGGGTAGTGACTCCAGGCGAACTCGGCCAGCGGCGCCAGCACGACTGTTGCGACGAGGTTGCCAGTCAGGTGGTCAGGGGAGGCGTGGGCGAACCCGGAGACGAACATCCCCGGCAAATACGAGTACGACCAGCTCCGGAACGCGACCGTCACGGGGTCGTCCCAGTGGCCCAGCCCGCTCTGGGCGAACAGGTAGAATGCGATGACGCCGCCGACCGAGACGAGCGTTCCCCAGGGCACGCCGTAGAGCAGCCGGTCGGTGAGCCGGTCGTACCACCGACCGCGGCCCTCCAGGTGCCAGATGTACCCGACCGCCCCGGCCAGGGCCAGGACTACCAGCGCCCGCGTCACCGTCTCCGCGAGTGGCATACTCGCTACATTGACGGGGGCGCTTGTGAGTTATTCGATCCGGCGGGTCGTTCCCGTTCGGTGCCCGGGTGCCGGGAGCGACCCGAACGCCGGCTCAACCGGCGAAGGTACGCTCCAGGTCACGGAGGGGTACCTGCCACAATGTGGTCGAAGGGCTCTATGTCGTCGCGTTCAACGCGAACGGCCAGTTGAAGTCGAGGATGAACACCGCCTCGATGACCGGCGCGATCATCCGCGTGCCCGGACCGCCCAGCTCGTCGCCGCTCGTCCAGTTCGTGACGACGAGGTCCTTGTCGACGTTGCTCCCTCCGCCGAAGGGGTTGCTACAGCCCGCCAGGGATGCTGCCCCGGCCCCGGCTACGAGGCCGAGCAACTGCCGTCTACTCGTCCGACTGCCGGTCTGTTCACTCCCGTCTATGTGAGTCTGTCCCATGTGACACCATCGAGTTCTTTGCACCGGCTCCGTTCCCGATCCGTCCCGGGAGGCTTTTTCCCCTCGGGCGCCAGGACACGCACATGGATCCCGAAGAGATCGAGCGCCTCATCGAGTCAGAGATTCCCGGGGCGGCGGCGACTGTCACCCGACCGCGGGGCCCCGGCGAGGACGACCACTTCGCGGCGACGGTCGTCTCGCCGGCGTTCGAGGGGGAGTCGCTGCTCGACCAGCACGAGATGGTGTACGACGCACTGGGCGACCGAATGACCACCGACATCCACGCCCTCGAACTCGACACCCGGACGCCCGAGGAGTGATCGACCGGAGAGGTGTCCGGGCTGTGTCGGCCACTGTTTCGGGTGCAGAAGCTCTTTTACCCTCGCACCTCAACGTACACGCATGACGTTCACACCCGGATCGGACCTCTCGCAGGAGGAGGTCACCGAACGCGTCGACACCGCAATCGAGAAGAACGAGGTTGTCCTGTTCATGAAGGGCACCGAGCACATGCCCCAGTGTGGCTACTCCCGGCGGGCGGTCGGCCTGCTGAACAAACACCGCGACGACGTCGAAACGGTCGACGTACTAGAGGCGCTCGACGAGTACCGCGAGGCGCTCGAACGGCACAGCGGCTGGGAGACGATCCCCCAGACGTTCGTCGACGGCGAGTTCGTCGGCGGCAGCGACATCCTTGCCGAACTCGAAGAACGCGGCGAACTCGGCGAGACACTCTCGGCGTAGCGCCGCCGGCGATCTACGCTGCCGTCC
>PXQK01000113.1:5873-19400 GCA_003022085.1 Halobacteriales archaeon QH_10_65_19
ATCCCGACGGTCTCGGGCAACCACGACCGCGCAGTCGCCGGCGGTGGCCGCTTCGCGTTCAACAGCCTGGCCGGTGCCGGCGTCGAACACGCCCGGGAGACGCTGACCGACGACCAGATCGAGTGGCTCGGGGCTCTCCCGACGACTCGCCGAGAGTTCGACGGCCGCGTCCGGATCGTCCACGGCCACCCCGAGGATCCCGACCGCTACACCTACACCCGGGAGTTCAGCCCGCGCTTGCTCGGCGACGAAGACGTGATCGTGCTCGGCCACACCCACGTCCAGGGTCACGAACGCTTCGACGAGGGCGTCGTGCTGAACCCCGGCAGCGTCGGCCAGCCACGCGACGGCGACCCGCGGGCCGCCTACGCAACCTTCGACCTCGACGACCTCGCGGTGACCGAACACCGCGTCGAGTACGACGTCGACCGGGTCCAGGAGGCCGTCGCGGACGCCGACCTCC
Source organism: Halobacteriales archaeon QH_10_65_19 (assembly GCA_003022085.1). The sequence goes on from PXQK01000113.1 coordinate 6,337, forward strand.
CCGCTCGCATCGGCGACCGTCTGGTTAGGGGACGGTGACACTATCCGGACCCGTACCGCTACGGGTCCACGCCAACGAGGAACTCCGACGGGTGCCGTTCCTCGGGACGCGGGCGGCCACCACGGAAATCGGTGCCTCGATCGAGTTTAACAAGGCCGAAGGCGTCGACAGGCCGTGGAGGAGGTTATACTGACGGACCAAAATCCGGTGGATTTTCGCCCGCCAGTTCGATCCTAGCAGGTATCATTGCGTAACGTTCTCCCTGACCGTACTTCCGATCGCAAGCGCGGCACCGATGATAACGAGGTTTTTGATGATGTACTGCCCCTCAACAGTGAGGGCGTACGGCGCGGTTGTGAAGACGACCTCCGGCACCAGTACAATCGGCAAGAACGTGCCGGGAAGCTGGAGAAACAACAAGAAAATCCCGAGACGAATCAGCGGGCGGTAGAGGAGACAGACGCCGATAAGCACCTCCCAGGCGCCGAGCACAGGGACGAATAGATCCGGAGGGACGATGTAGACTGTTGCCGCAACGAGGTCAGCTGCCGGGCTTATATCGAATATCTTCAGCGCACCGAACCAGATGAAAACGACTGCGACGGAGCCCCGGAGTATCGGAATGCTCCACTGACTCATCATTGAAGCGATATTCCTATCGAGTTCATCGAACCGCTGCCTGTACGTCTCCAATCCGGTAGCTTCCATCCATTTTGACATTACCGAAAAAAGGTTCCGTAGATACAAAATACTTATTCCAATGTTCCAGAAATTGATACAGCCTCGTCTCACACCCGGCCCGAAATGCATGCGCGCTGTGTCCAGTACATACCTTTATTTTGGTCACGCCGGTGTCGAGTTGTTCGCGTGGATCTCCCACAGGAGTACCGCCAGTTTTTCCCATAGACGGTCGAACAGTTGTTGGCCTTTCGCCGCGGTCCCCGCCGAGGGGTTGTCAAGGACACCGGACTCCGGGTACTCGGTGAAGGGGCGGTACACAGACAGCGGCCCCCCGACCAGCAGATCCTGCGGCGCGGCGTCGTAGGGCTCATCGACGCTGGTCCCGTCGGCGGCGTCCTCGTCGACGAGTTCCGGATGTCGTCGATGAACGGTCCGGCGCGGTGACCCCCCTCGCCGACGTAGTCTCCCTCTGGTACAGAGTCACGCACGACCGTATCAGGACAGAGGAACGGATTGACGTCGGTGTTGTGCCCTGCGAAGCCTGACAGCGTCGGATGACCATTTGTATGTATCTCAATAACAACAGATATTTATTAAGCATAGCCCAGTAACTGAATAAGAATGTCTGTCGTCCGGAAAAGTCAGGGTGATCGGGAGTGACCAGTTTCCCGGAGCGCATCGCCACTACGTTGATGAATCACAGCAAGATTGTAATCCTCGTGATGCTGCTGGTGACCGCGGGGATGGCGGCCGGCGTGCCGATGGTCGACGACGAGTCAGACCTCGATCAGTTCGAAACCGGATCGGACGCCCGCGAGGCCGCGGAATACATCCAGCAGAACTTCGAGACGGGGGAACAGGAGGACCAGACGGTGATCCAGGTCATCCAGCGTGGTGACAACGTCCTCGCACAGGAGTCGGTGATCAGTTCACTCGAGTTCCAGCAGCGGATCCGCGGAACGGAGTCCATCGGGTCGACGCTGGCCGGGGAGAACCCGATTCTCGGGATCGGGAACGTGCTGGCGCTCGCTCAGATCGAGCGGGAGTTCGGCGGCGGTGCGGGGGGAAGCGATGACGACGGCGGGAGCCAAGAGATCACCCTGGAGGACCAGATACAGGTACTGTCGTCGATGAGCGAGGCGGAGTACGAGGCGCTCGTGGAGGAAGTACTCGCCGAGGACGGCGACCGGCGGGCGCTGGCGTTGATGTCGTCATCGTACACGCCGGGGTCGACGACCGCGAGCGCGCACAACACCATCATCACCCAGGAGACGGGGGGTGGGACCGTCGAGGGGGGACAGGGGTTCAGCGAGGCAGTGACCAACGCCCAGCTGGAGCTGCGTGACCTCGCACAGGAAGAAGACGAGCAGTACACCGTCTTCGGCGCCGGCATCATCACCGACGAGATCGACCGCTCGTTCAGTGACAGCTTCACCATCGTCGGCCCGCTGGCGCTGCTGTTCGTCGTGGTGGCGCTGACGATCGCGTACCGCGACCTGCTCGATATTGTGCTCGGAGTAGTGGGTATCCTGACAGTCCTCCTCTGGACGTTCGGGTTCATGGGCTGGGCCGGCATCACGTTCAACCAGCTGTTGATTTCGGTCCCAGTACTGTTGATCGGGCTGTCGATAGACTACGCGATCCACGTGTTCATGCGCCACCGGGAACACCGGAGTGAGGAGGCCGACGGGACGCCCGCGATCCGGGGGTCGATGAAGACCGCGCTGTTCGGCGTCGGCGTCGCCCTGGTGTGGGTGACCGCGACGGCGGCGATCGGCTTCCTGGCGAACCTCATCAGCCCGATCGGGCCGCTCCAGGACTTCGGCGTGACGAGCGCGTTCGGGATCACCGCCGCACTGTTCGTGTTCGGCGCGCTGATCCCGGCGTTAAAAGTCGAGATAGACGGCTTCCTGGAGTCGCGGGGGTTCGACCGCCACAAGCGGGCGTTCGGCACCGGCGGCTCGGGGTTCTCGGACGCGCTGTCGACGGGGGCGAAGGCGGCCCGGCGCGCGCCCCTTGCCGTGATCGCGCTCGCACTCCTGCTCTCGCTGGGCGGGGCCTACGGCGCCACGCAGGTCGACACCACGTTCCAGCAGGAGGACTTCCTCGCGGAGTCGCCGCCGGCGTGGATGGACAGCCTGCCCGAGCCGTTCGCACCCAGCACCTACCAGGCCAAAGACGACCTGGAGTTCGTCCAGGCGAACTTCCAGCAGCAGGGCCAGGAGGCGAACCTGCTGATACGCGGCGACGTGACCAGCCCCGAGACGCTACAGCGGGTCCGGCAGGCGACCGAGGAGGCTGCCACGACGGAGTCGGCGTTCATCCTGGCCAACGGCCAGCCGGACGTCCGGACGCCGCTCACTGTGATGCAGGGGACCGCGGCACAGAGCGACGAGTTCGCCGCCGCGTACCAGGCTGCCGACACGGACGGCGACACCATCCCCGACCAGAACATCGAGGAGCTGTACGACCAGCTGCTGGCGGCCAACCCGTCGGCGTCGGATGTCATTTACCGCACCGAGACCGGCGAGTACGAGGCAGTCCGCACAGTGATCGGTCTCAGAGGTGACGCGCTGGCGGCGACAGTTGCCGACGAGATGCGTGACGTCGCCGCCACGTTAGAGGCCGACAGCGGCGGCGGGTTGACCGTAGTTGCGACAGGCGACCCGGTCATCAGTAGCGATGTCGAGGACGCGCTGTTCGACACGGTCATCCAGAGCCTCCTGATCACGCTCGTGGCCGTCTTCGGGTTCCTCGCAGTCGCCTACCGGCTGACGGGCGACACCGCATCGCTCGGGGTCATCACGCTCCTGCCGGTGCTGTTCTCTGTGACGTGGATTCTCGGGACGATGTGGCTGATCGGGATGCCGTTCAACGCGCTCACCGGGACGATCGCGGCGCTGACGATCGGGCTGGGGATCGCCTACAGCATCCACGTCAGTTCGCGGTACACGCTCGAACTCCAGCGCCAGGAGAACGTCTGGGACGCAATGGAGACGACCGTCACCGGCACCGGCGGCGCGCTGCTGGGCAGTGCCGCGACGACTGTCGGCGGCTTCGGGACGCTCGCGCTGGCGATTCTCCCCGTCCTCCAGCAGTTCGGCATCATTACCGGCCTCACGATTATCTACGCCTTCCTGGCGAGCGTGCTCGTGCTCCCGTCGCTGCTCGTGGTCTGGACGCGCTATCTCGGTCCGTCGGGCTACTTCCCGTCGGTGGACGAGGAGGCCTCCGGTCCCGACGAGGCGGCCGAGGCACCCGCTCCCGACGGTGGGTCCGAAAGAAGCTGATACTGACGGACGACAATCCGGCGGATTTTCGCCCCCACCTATGGAAACGCTGCTACCTGATCTACCCGCCGTTTTGTGGGGACTTCTCACATCGAATCTCGGGGCCACTTCCCCGCAACAGACACTCGTCGCTGTCGCTCCTCGTGTTGCATTGTGGGAGAAAGTGGGCCGGCGCAGATTCGAACTGCGGTTACGGCCACCCGAAGGCCGAAGGATACCAAGCTACCCCACCGGCCCGCAGGTGAGAGGTAGCCGTCGGCAGGTTTAATCGTTGCGAAATACCCGCAGCGACCGTCACGCGAGCTTGGACGGCTCGCCGGTATCCATCGGTTATCGTCGTCTCTCACCCCGAGAGCGCCGAGCTGTTTTCGTCATATGACCAATCCACTCCTCGGGTTCCTGTTGCTCGCCTGGGGTGTCTCGATGGCCGTCTGGCCAGACCGGCTCGCACAGCTCGAAGAACAGATCGACGCGATCGGGAGCAGACGCTCCTGGTCGGAGGTCGAGCCCGCCGGCTGGAAGGTGGCACTCACGCGGATCGTGGGCGTCGCCGTCTCGGTGTTCGGCCTGTTCGTGTTCCTCGGTATCTGATTCACCCCCGATAGGCGGTGAACCCGTCCGTGTCGAGCCAGTTGTGTGCGACGCTTATCGCCTGGTCGGCGTGCAACCGCTCGGGCCCGAGCGTCACGCGCTCGTCGACGTACTCGCCGGCCAGCGACAGCTCCCCGTCGGTGAAATCCCGGTGGTCGGAGAGCAGGAAGACGGGGTCGGTCGGCGGGTCGAGGTCGGCTGCCGGCGTGCCGTCCTCGTGGAGCAGGCAGAGAGTGCCGCTGTCAGTCACTGCATCGAGCGTCCCGGCAACCCCGACCCGGGTGAGCGAGACACCGGGCGAGGTCTCGACGGCCATCCGGCCGACCGCCTCCTCGCGCTGATCGAGCGCCGTCCGGAGGAGCGCGGCCGTCGAGCGCTCGTCGGGGTTGAGCCGCCGGACCGCGCTCCCGTCGAGGGAGACGGTGAACGTGTCGTCGAACACCAGATGCGTGCGGACGTCCGTCCGGATACCGTGTGAGACGAGCAGCGAACTCGTCACACAGCGGGCGAGCAGGTCGAGCCGGCCCGAACCGGGGAGGTCGTCGAGCGGGAACTCCGGCGTCGTCGGGGCGTCGTGGCCCACAACAATGAACTGGCGCACGTCCGGTCTGACGGGCGGCCCGGACTAAGACCCGTCGGCTGCACGCGCCTGACCCGCGGGCGAGAGAAAGTGGCGCTCGCCCGGGAAGAAGGGGTCGAGTTCGCCAGTGATCGCGGGCGTCGGCGCGCCGAACCTGGTCAGCGCGGTCGGATCCGTCGGTCATCCCGTTCGCTCTTGGATTCGATCCCCATATATACCTGCTGTCGCCGGCCCGGCCGCCGGGGGGCTACTCGGGAGCTGCCGGCCGGCAACCCCGAGGGAGCGGGTACACAGGACCGGCGGGCTCGACGGAACCGGTCGAGGAGTGACCGGCGATAGGTTTTAGCGCCGGCGGCCCCCACTGTCTGTGACTGCATGGCACACTGTCCCGACTGCAACGCATCCGGAATCACGGGCGAGGAGGGCTGTCCTCGCTGTAGCGCGGGACGCGCGCTCCCCGACGGTGGACAGCCGCCGGCAGAGACAGACGACAGCACAGTGCCTGCCGACGAGGCAGAGTCGGTCGAACACGACACGATCAGCCGGCGGGCGATGCTGGGGTACGGCGGCGGGTCGGCGCTGCTGACGTTTGCTGTGGCCGGCGCCGGCTGGTACGCGTTCATCTACGAACCGCGCACGGCCGAGGAGGAACTCGTCAGGGAGTACTTTAGCGCCATCGACCGGGACCACTACAACACGGCGGCGTTGCTGTTCCACGAGGATTCGCCCGACTCGCCGTGGGCGGCCGACCGGGTAGCCGAGGTCTCGCAGATGGATATCTCGGTCGACGACACCGAGGTCGTCGAACGGTGGGAGAACGCCGAGCACGAGGCCGTCGAGGAGTACGCGCTCGTTGTCGCCGACGTAGAGATGGACTCCGGCTTCGAGAGCGAAACGTTCGCCATCGGCGTCCTTGTCGCGAAAAACACCGACGACGAGTGGCGGATCTGGCGCGACGAGGAGGACGACTCCTCGGCTGCGCTGGACTGATCGGGTCGTGCGTAGTCGTTTACTAACGGCTGAAAGGAAGGCAGGCGGTGTCCGCGCGCATCCACTGTCGAGGAGCTCTCGTGTGTCGAACATCTGGGCGAGGACAACGGCGTCAGACGTACGTCTGACGTGATATTATATGATTGTATACATTTGCTCCGTTTGTATGTCAGAACCAGCCAAGATGGCTGTAAGTAATCAAAAAGGCGGCGTAGGGAAGACTGCCGTAGCGATAAACGTTGCTGGTGCACTCGATCAACGCGGGCACGATGTGCTGTTTGTCGATCTCGATCCGCAGGGAAACGCGACCGAAAATCTGGGTATGCGGTCAGTGTACGACAAGGAGCCCCCGTCTCTGTTCGACGTGTTGAGCGACCCCGAGAAGCGGGACTGTATTACTGATCTGGTTCTGGAGCACGAGGAGATGTACCTTCTTCCCTCGAACATCGACATGACGGCTGTCGAGCCGGAACTGACCCTCTCACGACGGTCCGGTCAGCAGCTGTCACTCGCTCTCGAACACGTCGAGGACTCGTACGATTACATCATCATCGACTGCCCGCCGTTTCTGGGAAACCTCATGGACAACGCGCTGTTTGCAGCACAGAACACCCTGATTCCGGCACTCGCAGAAACAACGAGTAAGCGAGCGTTCGAACTGTTGTTCGATCATATCAGCGCAATCGAGAAAGATTACGCGATACAGATCCGTGACCGGGGCGTCGTGACGAATCGGATCGATGTCCGAAAGACCCAAGCGCAGGACATGGTCGAGTGGATCGAAGACGCGTTCGACGACACGCCGGTGTGGAGGGTACGGGAACGAGCAGCGATGCAGCGGGCGCTCACAAACGGCGGTTCGCTCTTTGTGGAGGAACCGGACTGTGATCAGATACCGGTGTTCGAGGAGATAGCCGCAAGCCTGGACGCGCAGTTTCGCCGGACGGAGGCCAGACTATGACAGATAATCGCTCCGAGCGACTCAGACAGCGTCGCAAGCAGTCGACTGCACAAGCATCCGACCAGAACGCTGCCGAAGAGGAGCCCTCCAAACAGTCGGACGACCCCTCGGGACAGTCCGGATCGACCGACACCGACGAATCCGGGGAGGGGACACACTCGGTAAAGGAAGAGCAGATCGGCACCTACATGTATCTGCCCGAGACCCAGACCAAAGAGCTACGCCGACAGTACAACATTCTCAAAGCGGAATATGAGTTCGAGTACGACGAGGAGTTCGAGAAGAACAGACACTTCTATCCCCTGGTGATCAAGTACGGTTTGGAGAGTTTGGAGGACATAACCGCGCCAGAGATCAAAACTCGTTTGGAAGAGATATAGGGTGACACGGCAAACACAATGACTGGAGTGGGCATATCCACGCATGCCGGCATAAAGTTCCTGCTGGTTGCGACAGTCGGTACCTGTGTCTCTGTGGGTATCCTGGCCTGGCGGGAGCGTCCCGAACCCGGTTCGGTTCCGCTGACAGCCCTCATGACCGGCGTCTGCTGGTGGGCTGCGGCCCTGTTTTTCCGGCTCGATGCAACGGGCCTTCGGGAGAAGACACTCTGGTTCGATGCCGGGTGGCTCGGTATTGTCACCATCCCGGTTGCCTGGCTCCTGTTCTCCCTGGAGTATACCGGAAACAATCAGTACATCACCCGCAGACGCGTTATCCTCCTGTCGATAATCCCCGCTGCCAGTGCGGTGGTGGGCCTGACTAACCCCTATCACAATCTGATGTACGTCGACTCGGTACTGGTCGAGAGCTACGGCGTCCTGGTACTCGACCGCACTGCCGGCGCCTGGTTCTGGGTAATCACCGTGTATACGTTGTCGCTCGGGCTCCTGGGGACACTCCCGCTTTTGGATTTCGTCACCAGCGATGTCGGACAGTTCCGGGGACAGAGTTTCGCAATCCTCGTCGGAGCGCTCACACCCGTGGTCACCAACACGCTGTTTCTGTTGGGCGGGCTCCCGACTGGAGGGATAGATCCGACACCGATCTCCTTCTGTATCAGTGGTATCGCGTTTCTCGGGGCACTCACGCGGTTTCGGCTCTTTACCACGAGTCCGGCACCGATCCGACCGGCGCAGAATGCGATCTTCCAGAGAATGCAAGAGGGAGCGATCGTCCTCGACCGGAACCACAATATTATCGATCTGAACACGGAGGCGACGAGAGTGCTCGAGGCTCCTCCCGAGGAACTGCTCGGCGAGTCGATCCAGTCGCTGGTCCCGGAGATCACCCCACTGCTCGAAAACCCGTCGGAGCAGGAACGAATATCGATCAGATCGGAAAACAGTACGTACGACGTCTCACTCAACCATATAACAGACACGCACGGACGACTCATCGGTCAGATCATGACACTACACGACATTACTGAACACGTGCGACAGCAACAGCGCCTGGAAGTGTTGAACCGGGTGTTTCGGCACAATATCCGAACGAACACACAGGTCATCATGGGGTATGCGGATTATCTGGCGACCGAAAACAGTGCGAGCAAGTCCCAAAAGGTGCAACAGAAAGCCCAGGAGATCGAACAGGTGAGCGACGACATCCGGACGGTTCTCGACCTGTTCGAACGGGGACGGAAACAGCCCCATCCAGTCAAGTTACGCAACGTCCTCGACGGGTGTCTGGCACTAGTTCGTGAGGAGTACCCGGGTGTTCTCGTCGAATGCGAGTTCGATTCTGACGATCACTACGTCGACAGTGTGCTGAACAAAGTACTGTTCAACATTGTCGAGAACGCGGCCCAACACAACACGGATCCGGATCCGAAAATATGGATCGACGTGACGGCGACGAGTGATCGTGTTCGGGTGTCAGTCGAAGACAACGGCCCTGGTATCGACGAAAAAGAGCTGTCGCTTATAAAAAACAGGACAGAGACACCGCTGGAACACGGAACTGGGTTCGGGCTTGCGATAGCCATGTGGGGGACGGAGTCTGCCGATGGAGAGATCACCTTCGAGAAGCGGGACCCGACAGGGCTCCGCGTGACTGTAGAAGTCCCGCTCCTTTCTCGGGACGACATCGACCACGAGGAAGCTGACTCCCCAGAACTGGAGTCGGATACCCCCTCCGGGGACCGGCTGTGGGAGGGACTTTCGTGGATTCCGCCGAACAGTTAAAGCCCCAGATTTCCCGTAGAAGCCGTCCACGGTAGTGAGACGCTGTGGACTACCAGACGACCACGGATACCGCAAATGCCAGGAACACAGGGAGTCGGGTACATTCGGCTCCCAGCGTCAACATCTTGTCGCTTTCGACGCGTCCCAGCAGTGCGATAACTCCAAGCAGCGACACCGGACCAGTTGCCAGGATTGTCGCGGCGGGAGCCGAGAGATACCCGCCGAACGCTGCGTACCCGAGAACGGCAATCGTGAGCGCTGCAAGCCCGTACAGAAACTGCCTGGTCCGGGCTATTCCAAACACAGTTGGCAGCGTCGCGACGCCTTCCTGTCTGTCGTTTTCAGTATCCCGGACGTTCGCAACTTCGACGTTGGTGAAGGTCCCGAGGAAGAAATACACCACGAGCACCACCGCGGCCGGGCCGATGGTCGCGTCAGCGAACGCGATCGGGACGACCACGATCGGCACTGCCCAGGCTGCTGCGATGAGAGCCGAATTCACGACGAGGATGTCCTTCAGTCTGTGCACGTCGCGTTCGATGGCCGGTATCCAGTCGCAAGCGTAGACGATCCAGACTCCGCCGGGTAACAGTGCAAACGCGAACGCCACAGGCCCGCCGAGCACAGAGAGCGCGACGCCGATGCCGTAGGCTACTGCCGCGAGCGCGTACAGCGAATCGTCGTGTTGACGGACGAAGGCGGCTCGCCCGGGGGTTGATTCGCGGTCGGTCTCGACGTGGGTCAGGCGGTCGACAGCGTAGATTGCGAACGTAACGAGCCCCGCAACGATCGGTGCCAGACTCATCTGGAGCGACAGAACAAACACCACGATATAGATCTTTGCTATCGCGATCAACGCGAGGTACGCCGAGCTGTACTCGAGTATCTTCCAGATCCGCCTCCACCGGGACAGTATCCCGCTGCGTGCGGAGTCACTCCATCCGACTGTCTTGTCGGCTATCTCCGGCTGGCGTTGGGGTTTGGATGCCATTGGTCGAAGTGGGCGCAGTTGTCTCCCCGCCGGGCGTGGACGGATGTGGATGCTACTGTGTCTGTATCTCGCCGGACTCCTCTCTCCCTCATACCACTGTGGACGTCAGACAATCATATAAATTCTCACATATTTAGGATTATTTTTATGCGAAGTACGTAAAAAACATTTCGGGCGTCACAACTCGTTCGTACCGACAAACAGAGTGTATCCTGCGGTCGCAGACTGCTGATACGGTTGTGCGTGACTCTGTACCAGAGGTATAGTAACTCAGGGAAGCTTTTGAGGAACTCGACATGACCGTTAAACAGCAGGTGTGTGGAAGGGAAAGCCCCAGGTCGCTCGACGTTGTTCGCCTCGTGGACGCTATAAAGTCGCGGGTTGGGCGTTTCAGCCCACGAAACCATCGATAGTGGGACCCGGTGTCAAAAATACTCACGCACGACCGTATGATCGGGTCGTGGTGGCGGTGAAATCCGGCCGAGCGAAGTGGGCTGGGGCGGCTGACTCGTCGGGAGTGTGCGTACTGCGCGCCGAGGTGTCCGGGCACCAGTACAGTTTTGACCGTGCTCGCCGTCCGTCCGGTATGGACTACACGCGAGTCAAGGGCGCACGGGAGTACGTTGCACGTCTCGAACACGGCCGCGACTGGCGCGGGCAGATCGAAGCGTTCGCCGCCGACGAGGGTATCGACGCCGCATTCTTCTACGGTCTCGGGGCGGTGCAGGACGTCACGCTCAAGTTCTACGACCAGGACGAGGGGGAGTACGAGAGCATCACGTTCGAGGAGCCACTGGAGATGACCCCCGCAGTCGGGAACATCTCCTGGCTCGGCGACGAACGGTTCGCCCACACCCACGCAGTGCTCTCCCGGGACGACGGCACGACCGTCGCGGGCCACCTGGAAGCGGCGACGACGTTCGCCGGCGAACTGTACGTCCGCGAGTTCGACACCTCCTTGGAGCGCGAGCACGACCCGGTGACCGACCTGGACCTGTGGCCGCTGTGAGATGAGAGAGGCAGACAAACGGTACTTCGAACGCCTCGAAGCGGGCCTCGACGAGGCGTTTTCCGTCGCCAGCGCGGCCCGCGAACGCGGCGGCGATCCGACCCCCGAGGTGGAGATCCCGGTCGCCCAGGACATGGCCGACCGCGTGGAGAACATCCTCGGGATTGACGGCGTCGCCGAGCGCGTCCGCGAGCTGGAAGGCGAGATGAGCAGAGAAGAAGCCGCGCTCGAGCTCGTCTCGGACTTCGTCGAGGGGTCGGTCGGCGACTACGAGACCCGTGCGGGCAAGGTCGAGGGCGCCGTCCGGACCGCCGTCGCACTGCTGACCGAGGGCGTGGTCGCCGCACCGATCGAGGGGATCGACCGCGTCGAACTGCTCGAGAACGACGACGGCACGGAGTTTATCAACGTTTACTACGCCGGGCCGATCCGCTCGGCCGGCGGCACCGCGCAGGCGCTGTCGGTGCTGGTCGCCGACTACGCCCGCGCCCTGCTGGGCATCGGCGAGTACCGGGCCCGCGAGGACGAGATCGGCCGCTACGCCGAGGAGGTCGCGCTGTACGACGAGGAGACCGGCCTCCAGTACGCACCCACGGAGACGGAAGCCCAGTTCATCGCCGAGCACATGCCGATCATGCTCGACGGCGAGGCGACCGGCGACGAGGAGGTCGAGGGGTACCGCGACCTCGACCGCGTCGACACCAACGCGGCGCGGGGCGGGATGTGCCTGGTGCTGGGCGAGGGGATCGCGCTCAAGGCGCCGAAGATCCAGCGCTACACCCGCGAACTCGACGAGGTCGACTGGCCCTGGCTCCAGGACCTCATCGACGGCACCTACAAGAACGGCGGCGAGACTGACGACGCGGCGGCCGACGACAAGAGCGACGAATCCAAAAGCGCAGGCGAGGAGGCGGGTGACGAGGGCGACGACAGCATCGCGGAGCAGGAGCTCGACGACCAGGCTGGCCCGCCGCGGGCCGATCCCTCCAAGAAGTTCCTGCAGGACCTCATCGCTGGCCGGCCGGTGTTTTCCCACCCCAGCGAGAGCGGGGGCTTCCGCCTGCGCTACGGCCGTGCGCGCAACCACGGCCACGCGACCGCGGGCGTGCACCCGGCGACGATGCGCCTCGTCGACGACTTCCTCGCGCCCGGGACCCAGATCAAGACCGAACGGCCGGGCAAGGCCGCCGGCGTCGTCCCCGTCGACACCATCGAGGGCCCGACGGTCCGCCTGGCTAACGGCGACGTCCGGCGGATCGACGACGCCGCGGAGGCCCTGGAGATCCGCAACGGCGTCGAGCGTATCCTCGACCTGGGCGAGTACCTGGTCAACTACGGCGAGTTCATCGAGAACAACCACAACCTGGCCCCCGCCTCGTACGTCTTCGAGTGGTGGGTCCAGGAGTTCGAGGCCGCCGGCGCGCCGGTCCGGGCGATGCGAGACAGCGTCGACGTCGACCTCGCGGATCCGGCGCCGGACGGGGCGCTGGAGTGGGCCAGCGAGAACGACGCGCCGCTCCACCCGAAATACACCTACCCCTGGCACGACGTCAGCGTCGCGGCGATGCTCGAACTGGCGCAGGCCATCGAGGACGCTGAACTGGCGACAGCCGTCGGTGCGACCGGGACCGGCGAGGCCGCTGGCCCTGCCGAGGGCGACCAGCTGGTCCTCCCCCGAACGGAGTCCGTCCGCGAGACTCTGGAGACGCTGCTGGTCGAGCACACCCAGGGCGAGGACCAGCTCACGGTGCCGGTCTGGCGGCCGCTCGTCCGCACGCTCGGGTTCGA
>PXQK01000114.1 GCA_003022085.1 Halobacteriales archaeon QH_10_65_19
CTCGTCGAGCCGAACCTGGACGTCGTGGTGGAGGCCAGGTTCGAGGTACTCGCTCGTGCCGCGGATACTCCCGAACACCTCACCGTCCGCCAGCGAGGAGTCGTGCATCGTCACGAAGCCGCCCTCGGGGACGAACACTTCGTCGACAGCGACGAGGGTGCCGCCGGACGCACCGCCGTCGAAGGAGGCTGCTGCGGTGTCGCGCAGTTCGACCTGCGCGTTGTCGAGCACGGCGTCGCCGCCGGCAGTCAGGAACGGCCCGTCTTCTTCGCCCTCAGTCGCGGGGAAGTCGTAGGCCTGGTTGTCGTTCGTATCCCGGTGGGCCATCGGGAGCAGCGTCCCGTCGTCCTCGAGTGGCTCGTCCAGCTGCACCCGGACGTTCTCGTGGACGCCGGCAGTCAGGAACTGGCTCGTGCCGCGGATGCTGTCGAACACCTCGCCGTCACCGAGCGACGCGTCGTGCACGGTGACGAAGCCGCCCTCGGAGAGTTCGATGCGGTCCACGACGACGAACTCGCCGTCAGTGGACTGGTTGCTTGCCGTCACGGTGGCCGAGACGGTCACCTCGGCGCTCTCCATGACGATGTCGCCGCCAGCGGTGTAGGGGCCGTCCTCGGCGCCGCTCGAGGAGAGGAACGTGTACGCGCGGTCACCGTTCGTGTCCTGGTGTGCCATCGCGAAGAACGTCCCGTCCTCGATCTTGTTGTCGAGCGTGACGGTCACGTCCTCGTGCATTCCGGGCTCGAGGTAGGTGCTCGTCCCGACGATGCTCCCGAGCGTGTTGCCGTCAGTCAGCGTCGCGTCGTGGACGGTGAGGAACCCGCCCTCGGGCACCGTCACCTCATCGACGACGACCGTCGTGCCCCCCGACGTGTCGCCGGGGAAGACGTGAGAAGCACTGCGACCATCGTTACTGTCCATGCGTGAGAACGCATACTCTGTCCGACGAGAGATACTTAAAAGAAGATTTTCCGAACTACGACCGAACTCTCACCCAATTTCGTTCAAAAAGTAACCCACGTACGTGAATTTTTGGAAAGAAACGGACGGTGAAATTGGCAGGGAGTCCGACTGACCGGTCACTTAAAAAAGCTGCGTCGCCGAACCGCCTCAGAGCCGGGAGAGCACCACCATTTAGTCCCAGGTGACCCAGGTGAGAAACGCGAGGCCGGCAGTTTCCAGCACGTGCAGCGCCATGATCGCACGCCACGCGATGTCAGGCACCTCGGAGGAGAACCACGCGGAGAGCGTCGGGTCGACAATGTAGACGTACAGCGAGAGAGCGTTCTCGGCGAACAGGAAGAGAGCGAAGATTGACAGTCCGAGCGTGTGCTTCGAGCGAAACTCCAGGTAGTTCCGTCCCCAGACAGTCAGGAGGACGGCGAGCAGGATCACGTTGATCCCGGCCGCGACCCGCGCGATATCGAACCAGACACTCATCGTACTCCACCTACCCGACGTATCCGTATAACCACTTTCCCAATTTCGACCCAAAACTGTTCTAACACTGCCCGGCGTGGTCCGGACCCTCTCGAACGTCTGTCTCTCATGATTCGTCTACCTGATTGATTATTGTCATGACTGTCTCCCAGTGGTGCCGTGCGCGGTCGGTCGGGAGGTAGATCGCGCCGTAGTCGTCCCCGCTGCTCTTGACGACGTCGTTCTCCACCAGCACGTCGAGATGGTGGCGAACGGTCTTGTAATCGAGGTCAAGGTCGTCGGCGAGCTGGTTCGCATTCCGGGGCCGCTCGTCAAGCGCCCGGAGCAGGCGCACACGGTTCTTTCCGCCGCGCGTGCCCGTCAACACGTACCAGAGAACCGCCTCCATTACCTACCACCTCGCAACCCCGGGACCTAATTCCATCGCTGTCCTTCCCGGGTGACACGGCTCGGGCAATCCGTCACGGGAGACAACGAGCCAACGCGCCTTCTCGATGGTCCCAGCCGGTCACGCGAGCGGCGTCCGCTCGACGATGGTGCCGTCGACGGTCGGATGCTGCTCGACAATCTCGCCGTCGTCGACGTCGCCGTCCTCGAGCATTTCTTCTAAGAGCCACCACGCCAGCTCGACGTGGGTCTCTTTGACCGTGTAGTACTCCTCGGGGACACCCAGCCCCTGGAGGCGGCCGGGGTCGACCCACGTCTTGCCGTAGACGAGCGTGCCGTCGTCGGTCACCTCGTCGAACGGCCGGCGGACGTTCTGTGCCATTCGTTTGAGGCGGTTCCGGTGCTGGGCGGCGTCTTTGAACACCGAGGTACAGAAGTACACCTTCGGGTGGTCGCCCATCGCTTCGAGGATCTCGTGGCTCCCCTCGACGGCGCTCATGTGGTCTTCCTTGCGCTGGAACCCCTGCTCTTGCATCCGCCGGAAGTTCCCCTGGCTAATCTCGAACTCGTTTACGTTACAGAAGTCGGCGGCTCCCTCGTCGATGAACTCGAGGAACTCCTTTTCTGTGCGGATGCCCGGAATCTCGAACGCCGGCGTCAGCCCCTCCTCGCGGGCGGTGTAGAGGATCTCCTCCCACTCGGTGCCGTGCAGGTCCCCCCACTGCTCGAACGGCGGGTGGAACCGGATCTCGTCGAGGCCGGCGTCGGCGAGGCGGCGCATGTTCTCACGGCCGCCGGTGATGCCGGTGTAGAGGTGGGTGTGGTGGTCCTCGCCGAACTCCTCCTTGAGGAGGGACAGATAGTGGCAGGTCCGGTCGAGCACCTCCTGGGGGCACTCGACTCTCCGCTCGTTTGCGTAGACGTCTGTCACGTTCTTGCGGTTCTCGCCGAGCGGACAGTAGAAACAGTCGCGCTGGTCGCAGTAGCCGTAGACGAAAAGCACCATCTTCCCGCCTTTCGCACACTGCTCGCAGCCTTTCGATATCATTCGGTACCCCTCTCTACCTGGTCGAACGTGAAAAGCCGTACGAAACTCTGTCTGTGGCGCACTACATCTTCTCGGCCTTCGGATCGTCGACCGGGAATCCCGTACCGCCTCACAATAATCACTATGAACCGTGGAGACCTGGGGGTGTGTATGGACGAATACGACGCCGCAGCCACCGACGGGGGAGGCACAGACGCCGGGAGCAGCGTGACCGACGATGACAGCAACGGTAGCTGGGACGGCGAGGGATTGGCGGTGTCCGGCTGCGAGCGCTGCCCGGCACTGGTCGACTCACGGGGGCAGATTGTCAACGGCGTCGGGCCGGCCGACGCAGATCTCCTCTTCGTCGGCGAGGCTCCTGGCGCGACCGAGGACGAACAGGGCGAGCCGTTCGTCGGCCGGAGCGGCGACGTACTCGACGAGACGCTGCGCGAGGTCGGCCTCGACCGGGCGGACGTGCGGATCACGAACACCGTCCGCTGCCGGCCCCCGGAGAACCGCGACCCCCACGCCGCGGAGCGCGAGAACTGCCGCGGGTATCTCGCCCACGAGGTGTCGGCTGTCGACCCGGAACTCGTGATCACGCTCGGGAAGGTACCCGCCGAACACCTGCTGGGGCGCTCGGTCGGCGTCACCGGCGAGGCCGGCGACATCCACGAGGCGACCATCGGCGACGAATCCTGGCGAGTGATGATCTGTGTCCACCCTGCGGCGACCCTGTACGACCCGAGCCAGGGCGAAACGCTCACCGGGACCCTGCGAGCGGCCGCCGCGTACACCGGCGACGGTGGTCAGTCGACGCTCGGGGAGTTCTGATAGTGACTATTGTGACTGTGTACCGGGTCGACCGCACGACTTCGTGTAGTCGATCCCGTATGCAGACGAGCGCGACCGGGGCGGAGCGGACAGTGGTTTCCAGCAGCTCACAGCACGACCAGGAACACGACCGCGGCCAACAGGAGCAACACGACAGTGTAGACGACCAGGCTGACGATGAACGACAGAATCTTGAACGGCAGGAGGACAAGCTTCACCGGCAGCGTCACGACGTCCCACAGAGTCTTGAGGAGGCTCATGTTCGGAGCGTCGCCCCGCAGCGGTATCAGCTTGGTGGCCACGGGTCTGCCGGTGTCCCCGACCACGGCTGATCCGACGCCGGTTTGATACGCTCCTGGTGTGAGAACCCAAATCGATATGAGGGCGAAGCAGTCAACATAGCGTAAGGGCACGTAGCTCAGCTTGGATAGAGCGTCGGACTTCTAATCCGACGGTCGTGGGTTCGAATCCCACCGTGCCCGTTATCTGCGAACGACAGTGAGCAGTAATGACACCGGGATCCGAACTACGGAAACGTGAGCGGCAGCGAGCGTTTGCATCGGGTTCCCCACCGTGGGAGTACTGTAACGGCGAAGCCAGAGTAGAGCTCCCATATCCCGGCATCCCGACAGAGAAACTGCCAGGATTC
>PXQK01000115.1 GCA_003022085.1 Halobacteriales archaeon QH_10_65_19
CGACGACCCTGTCGGCGAGCACGATCGGTAGCACGGCGCTGCGGCTCCCGAGAGCGGCAGGGGAGTCGAGCAGGATGACATCCGTCTCGGCCGCGAGCCTCGCAACGACGGTCCGCAGGCGCTCCGGTTTGGCCTCCTGGAACCCTGACAACTGGGTTCCACAGGGGACGACCGACATGCCGAAACGCTCGTAGACCGCCTCCCCGACGGGCGCGTCGCCCGCAAGCACGTCGTGCAGCGTCGGGTCGGCATCGGCCAGCCCGGCGTGAAACAGCATGTTGGCCATCCCGGTGTCCGCGTCGATCACTGTCACGTCGTGCCCGCCCGCGAGACCCATCCCCAGCGCCATCGTGCTCGTGGTCTTCCCCGTCCCCCCTTTTCCGCTGGCAACCGCGAACACCTCCACCATGCTCGCCTTTGCTTCCCTCTCGGTTATAAACGCTGGCATCTGGTAGCTCGATGCTGGGGTGGCCGCGTCCGGCAGTACGAGCACCGCCCGGCGAAAAGATAGTCGTGCGGTCGTGTAAGCGCACCCACATCTGTGGCCGACCCGCGCGGGCACGGTGGTGCACACGGGTGTTGTCGCTACTCCTGAATCCACCTGGAGCACCGGACGTCGAAGCTTCCACAGGCAGGGCAGTTGTGGTGCTGTACCTCGAACGCCGTCTCACAGGCCAAACAGATATACGAACACCCGGCATCTTCCGGGTCGGTTAGGCCTGACATCGCTTTTGCCCTGTCGATGACACCCATCGCAACCACACGCAGCACATTACTCCACGCGGATAAAAAGGAGGGTGATCGTTTACGACGTTTTGTTCCCGCCACGTACTGCGGTTTTCTGTTGAACCGCGCCGACGCGGTGCCCTCGCAGTTGCCGGTGATACGTTCCGATCTTCCAGCGTCTGACCAATCGTGACACACCGTTACTGTCCGGAAGTATACCTGTTTTTGCTGGTTATATATGCTACACTTGCCGTCACCGTCTGTCAGGAAATTACAAATTAACTCATATGTATGTGTGTCTTACCTATTACAAAATGTTCTATGTGTATGTAACATTATAAGACAGGCGCGTCGCGGTTCATTGACCTCCTCCATGCCCTGACGGACGTGGAATCCAGCCATCGGATTTCCGCCCGGTGTGGCAACGGAGGTGTGCGCTCGCTGTCTACGTCAGCCGGAAATGCGGACGAGGACGTCGTCCCGTTCTCGGGGGAACTCCCCCCGGGCACGGCCGTCCCGGTTCGAGGTGATGGCGTACAGGTCGCCGTCCGGGCTCTGTGCGACGTGGCGGACTCGCCCGAGTGTGTCCGCCAGGACGCGGTGGACAGTGGCAGTGTAGGCCGTATCCAGCCAGTTCACGTCGAACCGCCACGCGGTCCCGTCGGTTGGCGGCGGGTCGGCGTCCGGCGGTGTCAGCGTCAGGACGTACACTGCCTGGCTCCCGAGTCCGCTGAAGATGTACCGGTTGTGCCAGGCGGGGACGCCGTCACCGGTGTAGAACGTCGCTCCGGTCGGGGCCCAGCCCGTTCCGGCGCCTGTGTGGACGACCGGTGGAACGACGTCGTCGTGGGCGGCGTACGAGTCGTAATTGTCGTCCTCCGGCCCGCCACGAACCGCGTTCCAGCCGTAGTCCCCGCCGGGCCTGAGCACCTGTATCTCGTCGCGCGCTGTCGGCCCGTGTTCGGTCACAACCGGGACGCCGCTGGGCAGCCAGTCGATCCCCTGTGGGTTCCGGTGACCGTAGGTGAACACCCGCGGGTCGCCGTCCAGGTCGGGGTTCGTTCCGGGGGGTTTCCCCGACGGCGTCACCCGGAGGACCTTCCCTGCCAGCGAATCGAGGTCGCGCGACAGTGCCCCATCGCCGGCGTCGCCGGTGCAGATCCAGAGGTTGTCGTCGGGTCCGAATGCGATCCGACCGCCGTTGTGGATGTTGTCGGCCGGAATCCCCCCCACGATCCGCTCCTCTGTCGCGGCCGGATCCGACGCCCCGACGTCGTACCGGACGACCCTGTTGTGGCGGTCTCCGCCGTCTGCGGTGTAGTAGACGTAGACGGACCGCTCGTCGGGGTAGGATGGGTGGGTGGCGATCCCGAGCGTTCCGCCTTCGCCGCCCTCGACCCACCAGGGACGCTCGTCGGATCCCGGCTCGACTGCGCCGGCGTCGATCGCGTCCTGCGGGCTGGCTACCGCGGCGACGGTCCCGGACTCGAACCGTGACACAGTACCGGTCCGCTCGGTCACAAACAGCTCCCCGTCGGGGGTGAACGCCACGTCCCAGGGGATCTCGAGGTTCTCGACGAGGGTCTCGACTGTCAGGTTTGCCTCCAGCGGTGATCCCTCGGGGGGGTCCCACTCGGCGTCCCCGCCGGGGATCGGATGATCGTACTCTTCGGGCACCGTCTCGGGTGTTTCGTCGGAGGACCCGTCGTCGGAGACACAGCCTGCCAGGACAGCCACGCCGGCCGCCGCGACGAGGTTGCGACGGGTGAGCCGTGCGCGTCCGTCGTTCATGTTGCCACCACAGGACAGTTCGTAGTAAAACATGTCGGTCACGCCCGGGACGCACGGATGTTGTCGTGACGGGCCGGTCAGATCGGGGGATCGACGACCGTGGATACCGGGGACGACAGCAGCACCTCGGTGTCCGGGTGTCCCTCGCGCCACTCCACCCAGGTCGCCGTCGACGCCGAACGGATCGAGAGTCGCGTCTCCGCCATCGGGCCACAGATCGCCTGGGCGAGCATCTGTGACCAGTAGGACCCTGTCACGTCGTCGTACAAACTCATCAAGTCGTTCCGGTCGTGCGCGGCTGTGGCATACCCGCAGGCACAGTCCGCCCTCCCTGATTTGAACTCGCCGAGACAGTCCGGGCGTGCGGCGCTTCGCGCCGTTCCGGGGCTGCGACTCACGAGCTCAGATTGGGTCGGGAGACGTTTGACTGCTCACTGTCGTTCGCAGCAAAAATCCGCCCTCCCCGATTTGAACGGGGGACAAGTCGATCTACAGTCGACTGCTCTACCAGTCTGAGCTAAGGGCGGTTGCATAGTGGGTAGGCTACCTTGCGGATTTAACCGTTGTGCATTGACGCCGGGTCAGACCCTTGTCAGACATCCAGGGAAGATTGAAATAGGATGGGTGACAACCTGTATGACGACTGGATGAGCAAGATCACGTTCCGCGCCGACGAGGACCTGATCAAACGGATCGAGGAGTTCGACGCCTCGAAGAGCGAGGTCATGCGCGATGCGCTGCGTGCCTACCTCGAGGATCACGCCTCGGCTACCGCTGACGCGGACCCGGGCGAGGAGAGCCTCGACGCGCTCGTCTCCGAACGGGTCGACACGCTCATCGCCGACCGACTGGATGGGTCGTTTACGCCACGGCAGCCACAGGATGTCAACGTAAACATCACGCTTGATGGCGGTTCGAGTGTTCCGACCGACGCGGAAGCGGCGAATGTAAACACTCGCGCGGAGGCGTCACACGGGTCGTCAGAGGATACGTCACACGCTTCGGAGGAGAGTAAGACACCCGCCGAGTCGGATGAAAACACGGGGTCGTCCGAGCGTAAGACGTGTACACAGTGCGGCGAAACCCTCTCGCCGTCGCACGTTTACTGTCCGAACTGTGGCGAGAAATCTGCACGACGCGTGTTCTGCGAGTGCGGGGATGAGATCCGTTCCGACTGGTCGTTCTGCCCCGGCTGTGGCCGTCGTACCCCTGCAGCGGACGTGCTCGACCAACCCTAATGTCCCGGAAACGAACTGCACACGGTGTTTAAACGAGTAAACAAAAACCGTCTTACGTCTCACCGGTACTTTTATTAACCAAGGGTCTCTTGTAATTCGTGCGTAAGACGGAAGTCTTACACAGCAGGGATCGAGGCAACCACACCCTCGACGTCGTGCGGTTCTGCTGTGTACGACGAACGGGCGCGATGTAAACTCGCCCCCCGTCTTACCCACAGGGGAATACAACCATGGAGCGTGTGACACTACGGATTCCGAAGCAGCAGATCGAAGAGGTCGAACAGATAGTCGAAACCGGCGAGTATCCGAACCGGAGCGAAGCGATCCGGTCGGCAGTGCGTGAGATGCTCGCCGAGCAAGACACCGGTAAAGAGCGTCCATCGGAGAAGCGCCAGCGGCGGAAAGACCACTCGTGGGCGAGGGCCTAACGATGCAGGACATCGTCAACGAGGCCCTCGAACGTGACGAGCAGGAAAAAAAGCAGATGGACGACGTCGACGGGTTCGGTGACCCACGGATCGTTATCGTCGGTGCCGGCGGTGCCGGCAACAACACCGTCAACCGGCTGTACAACATCGGTGTCGACGGCGCCGAGACGATCGCGATCAACACCGACAAACAGCACCTGCAGATGGTCGAGGCCGACACGAAGATCCTCGTCGGCAAGTCGCTCACCAACGGCCTCGGCGCGGGCGGCGACCCCAATATGGGCGAGCGCGCGACCGAGATGGCACAGGGAACGATCAAGGAAGTACTGGGCGACGCCGACCTCGTGTTCGTCACCGCCGGTATGGGTGGCGGCACCGGCACCGGCGCGGCGCCGGTCATCTCGAAGATCGCCAAGGAGCAGGGTGCGATCGTCGTCGGGATGGTCTCGACGCCGTTCAACGTCGAGCGTGCACGCACGGTGAAAGCCGAGGAAGGTCTCGAGCGGCTCCGCGAGGAGGCCGACTCCATCATCGTGCTGGACAACAACCGGCTGCTCGACTACGTCCCGAACCTCCCGATCGGCAAGGCGTTCTCGGTGATGGACCAGATCATCGCCGAGACAGTCAAGGGAATCTCCGAGACGATCACCCAGCCGTCGCTGATCAACCTGGACTACGCCGACATGACCTCGATCATGAACCAGGGCGGCGTCGCTGTCATGCTGGTCGGCGAGACCCAGGACAAGAACAAGACAGAGGAGGTCGTCAAGGACGCGATGAACCACCCACTGCTGGATGTCGACTACCGCGGCGCCAGCGGCGGCCTGGTCCACATCACCGGCGGACCCGACCTCACGCTACAGGAGGCCGAGGGGATCGCTCAGAATATCACTAACCGTCTGGAGGCGAGTGCAAACGTCATCTGGGGTGCCCGAATCCAGGAGGAGTACAAAGGGAAGGTCCGCGTGATGGCGATCATGACCGGCGTCCAGAGCGCGCAGGTGCTCGGCCCGACGACCCAGAAGCAGGCCGACAAGTCGCGCCAGGCCATCAACGGCGTCGACGAGGAAGCCTTCGATGCGTCGAGCAACGTCGGAACCGATTACGGGTTCGGCGAGACCGACGGCGGCCACGACGAGGTCGAAACGCAGAACGGCCTCGACGTCATCCGCACGGAGTAACGCCGCGCGACCACAGTCCCCGGACGTTTCCCCGGGGAGGTCGACCGCACAACCGACGTACACCCGCCTTTTTTACCCCGCTTCGAGCGCCGCGAGCAGCCCACACTTCCGGCACCGGTCGCCGGTCGTCGGGCTACCACACTCGGCACACTCCTCGAAGTCGGGCGAACCGCCGCGGTGTTCCGACGCCGCCAGCGCGGCGAGTTCCTCGTAGCCCGCCATAATCGAGTGGCGCGTCCCCGGGTGGCGCTCTTCGAGGTCGTAGAGGAGCTGCTGGACCTCGCCGCGGAACGCCTCCTCCGCGTGGGGACACTCGGTGATGTGTGCGGGAAGACTCCTGAATCGAGCGTACAGTGCGACTTCCTTTTCAGGGACATCCCGGAGCGGCTTCGCCCGGGGAACGAACGCTTCTGTCTCCCCCCGTGTCCGCCCGTTCGCAGCCCCCTCGAACGGGCCGAGACTCGCGTCGAACTGCTGTGCAATCTGACTGACATCACCCTCCAGAAAATTCATCAGCGCCGTCTCGGCCTCGTCATCAAGATTGTGACCTGTCAGTAGTTTGTCTGCGCCGAGGTCGGCTGCGTACCGGGAGAGTATGTCCCGCCGGAACACCCCGCAGTATGCACAGGCTGACATGTTCTTCGGGTCGTCCTCGACCACCTCGTCCATCCGGACGTCGAACTCCTCGGCGTAGCTGACGACCTCGTGGCGCAGGTCGCGGTCGGCGGTCAGCTCGCGACAGGCGGCGAGGCTCTCGTCGCGGTACCCCTCGATCCCCTCGTGGATCGACAGTGCGACGAGTTCGACCCGGGGGTCGGCGGCGAACGTCTCGTCGAGAATGTGAGTGAGGACGACGCTGTCTTTCCCTCCGGACAGTCCGATTACCCACGTGTCGGGATCCTCGGCGGTCGCCCCGGCACCGAGCAGGTTGTCCTCGCGGATGCGGCGGCGGACGCGCTTCTCGACGGCAGCACAGAGGTGGTCTTCACACAGATGCAGCCCCGAGTAGGCCGCGTGCAAGACCGCTTTCGCGCCGCATTTGTCACATTCCATCGGCCGTGGATTGGCGAGGGAGGCCGTTGTGGCTTTCGATCGTGTCGCTACCGTTTTGCCGCCAGGGCGAGTACATCCGGCAATGAGCGGCTGGGAGCGCGACCGGGCGATCGACCGCGTCGAGGATCTCGTCGAGACCGCGTCGAGACCGTCGAGACCGAACAGATGCCGGTTCCCGTCCGCGAGGTGTGGGTGTACGGCGACCTCGCACTCGGACTCGACCCGGTTGACCGGCTCGACATCTACGTCACGAAGGACCTACTGTTTGGCCGCGACGGCGGGGTGGCAGCGGAGTTCGAGGCGTCTCACGGTATCGAGGGCATTGGCAAGACGGTCCGTGCCGAGTGGGCGGAGACATATCCCGGGTATCTCCGCGCGAATCCGAGCGGCCACGTCACCCCCGAACGGTGTTTGGCTGCCCACCTCCTGGAGGAGGGCGAACCGGTGCATCTGGAGGTGTGCAACGCGAGCTTCGAGGATAACGTCACCCAGCGACTCAAGGGGGCGACGGCCCGGGGGACTTATCAGGAGATCCTCGACCCGCGCGGGGTCTGTCTCTGGCTCGACGGGCGGCGCTCCAGGGAAGCGTTTGCGAAGCTCCGGAACGGCGAGTTCGTCTTCCCGAGACTGTCCGAGGCGCTCGGGATGCTCGGACTCGACGACGAACAAACCCGGCGGGCCGCCGCTGCCATCGAACAGTACCGCGAGGAACAGGACGGTGTGTCTGTCCGCGGCGACGTGGTCTGACTGGCTGTATAGGCGGGCGTTTATATGCGAAAGCGAGACCAGAGCCCCTGTGCTCTGAGTACTTGCCACGGGGCGACCAGCGGGAGTGCGACACACCGCCCCGTGTTGACTGCCTGGTCCGGGCTACCGACCGGTCCTGTGTCGCCTGCTCGCAAACCCTGTATCGTCAGACCTGTCCGACCGTCACAAAAAACGGGACGACCTCGCGCTGGCGGTACTCCCCGTCCTGCATCTGTGCCGCGACCTCCCGGCCCATGGCCCGCCACGCTTGCCGGAGGTCGTCGAACTCCTCGGGGGACGTCTGGCCGGCGAGAATTGTCTCGCGGTCAGTGTCGATCCCCGACCCGCTCGCTTTGCGGCGTGCACTCTCGACCGCCCGCTCAGAGTAGGGTGGCTCGATTGTCTGCTCGTGGTCGTATCGGTGTACTGTCACCTCCGAGAGGCCCACCCCCTCGAAGAGGTCACGAGCGGCGCCGATTGTCGGGTCAGTACCGACAGCATTCAGGTACAGCTCCCGTGCGCGCCGCGCCAGCGGCGGCTCGGCCGCGACCGTCGAGTCGATCCTGACGGAGCTGTTGTCCGGCTCGACAACCGCGACGCAGTCGCGCGACACCCGGACGAACTCTTCGAGTACACGGGCTGGCTCCGGAAGGTTGACGAGCAGCGCCTGACAGACCACGAGGTCGAACGCGTCGGCCGCGAACGGCAGCCGCGCTGCGTCCCCGACGACCCCGGGATCGGGGACGTGCGCGAGCAGGTCGGCGTCGGCGTCGAGTGCGACCACGCTGCCCGGCGACTCCTCGCGGAGCACGCACGTCAGCTCGCCAGTCCCGGCCCCGACGTCGAGCACGCGCTGTCGCGTCCCGAGCGCGAGATCGCACAGCGCCTCCCGCGAGTCGTCCCACATCCCCTCGCGGGTCGCCGTCAGGTACTCGGAGGTGAATCGGCGCACACGCTACCTACCGCGAGCGACAGGAAAAGTCCGACGACCGCGCGCGGCATTCACCGCCGCTCGTGCAGGTCGTACGTGACGGCGTCTAATTCGTCCCCGAGTGGTGTCCGATCGACGACGGCGAGGTCCGCGAAGTCGGGTCCGGGCCAGTATGTGTCGCCCTCGTACGTGTCGGGGATGTGTGTGATAACGAGCCGGTCGGCGAGGCCCCGCTCGAGCGTCTGGCGGAAGACTGATGCCCCTCCGATCATGTAGGCCGTTTCGGCGTCTGTCCCGGCCGCGGCGTCGATCGCCTCGTTCAGCGAGCCAGTGACGATAACGCTCTCGCTGTCCGGCCGGTACTCCCCCCGCGTCATGACGACGTTTGTCCTGTCTGGGAGAGGTTCGCCCAGCCGGTCGACGATACTCTCGTAGGTCCGACGCCCCATGAGCACCGGGTGGCCCATGGTCACCTTCTTGAAATATCTGAGATCCTCGGGGTAGTGCCACGGGAGCCCGCCGTCGGCGCCAATGACCCCATTCTCGCCCACTGCGGCGATGATGACGAGATCCATACTGTCACTCCGCGACACGGAAGCCCAGCGGACCGTGGCTGTCGTACCCGCGGAGTTCGACGGCGTCGTACGTCAGCTCGTCGACAGTCCCGGCAGAGATGTCGATCGACGGCGGTTCGAGCGGTTCCCGGGCGAGCTGTTCGAGCAACCCCGGGACGTGGTCGTACCCGTACTCGTGGCTGGCCGGATCGAGGTCGTCGGTCTCCTCCGGTGGAGACTCGGCGAGGAGCCAGTCGCGAACGTCCCGATACTCCTCGCGGGCGTCGACAGCCGCGAGTCGCTTCTGGAGCGCACCGAGGTTCTCGGCGTACCACAGCCCCCGCTCGCCCGTGCCACAGTAAACGTGGGCGTCAACGAGCGAGTGGCCGAACTGTCCCGGCTCCAGCCCGGTGGCCTCGGCGACGACCGTCGCCAGGAGCGCATACGCCGCGATATTGAAAGGAACGCCGAGCGCGATGTCGGCCGACCGCTGGGTGAGATGGCAGTTCAGGCGTCCGTTCTGGACGTTCAGCGCGAACGTGTAGTGACAGGGCGGGAGTCCCGACGTCGCGGCGTTGGCCGGGTGCCACGCCGTCACCACGAGCCGCCGCGACTCCGGGCCGCGGTCCGGGTTGTCGCCGCGGAGCGTGTCGACGACGTAGGCGATCTGGTCGAACACCAGCGTCCCTGTCTCGTTGTCGCGCTCGACCCACGGACAGCTACTGTCGGCCCAGACCTCCCCCGGGAGTTGTGCGTCGGCCTCCGGCACCGGGAACCGTCGCCAGAACCGCCCGTAGGCGCTCGGCAGGGCCCAGTCCCCGTCGGCCCAGGCGTCCCAGATGCCGGTCTCCTCGCGCAGGTTCCGCACGTGGTGCTCCCCGGAGAGGTACCAGACGAGTTCCTGGAGCATCGAGTCCCAGCGGAACGTGTCCATCTTCTTTGTCGTCAACAGCGGGTACGACGACCCGATGTCGACCTCGTAGTACTCCCCGAACGTCGACACCGTGTCGGCCGCGGTCCTGTTGGACTTGTACGAACCCTGCAGCGCATGTCGGACCAGTGTGTGATACTGTTGCATAGAACGGGATTGTGGCTCTGGCTCGTATCTCGTCTGGGAGCCAGGAAAAGCTTGCTGTGCGACGGGCCCTCACTCCGGCGCGTACGGCTCGTGCATCCGGTCCATCCGCGCCGCTATTACGAAGTCGGTTTTGTGGAGGCCGTCGATCTTGTGGGTCCACATCTCGATGCGTACCTCGCCCCACTGCAGGTGGATGTCGGGATGGTGCCACTCCTCCTCGGCGAGTTCGCCGACCTCGTAGGTGAACTCGAGCGCGTCCCGGAAGTCCTCGAACTCGTAGGTCCCTTCGAGGTGGTGTTCGTCGACGACCGCCCAGACGTCGCCGTCGAGTTCGTCGAGATACTCTGCGTACTCCGCCTCGGTGAGTGGCTCGTCCTCCGATGTACACGCTTTACACGCGTGGTCTGCGAGTGCCTGTGACATGAGCGCGTCTACGGGTGGCTCCCGCTTGAATGTTCCTCGTCAGTCTGGATTGCGACCACGCCCGCCAGCACGAGCGCGCCCCCGACGACGACCGCAGGCGTGAGCACCTCCCCGAGCAGGAGGATACCGAGGGCGACGGTCACGACCGGCTCGGAGGTACTGATGACGCTCGCACGGCTGGCCTCGATGCGGTCGAGCCCGCCGACGTAGAGGAACAGAGGAAGTGCCGTCCCGATCACGGCGATCCCGAGGACGACGAGCCACTGGTCGACGCCCGCCGGAACGAACAGCCGCCCGGAGACAAGGCCGAATCCCGCGAAGGACACTGTCGTCCCGATCAGCGCGGTGCCCGCGAGGACGCCCGCCTCGATCGAGGCGAGTGCGGCGCGGCTGCCCGTGATGTAGCAGGCGTTCCCGAAGGCGGCGAGCAACACGAGCCCGACCCCGGCGAGGTCGACCCCGGCACCGTCGCCGCTGACGATCAGGAAGACCCCCGAGAGCGCGAGCGCCAGCGCCCCGAGCTTGCGCGTTGAGAGTCGCTCGTCAAGCAGTGTCACGGAGAGTGCGTACACGTAGACCGGGAAGGTGTAGAACGTGATGCCGGCGACGCCGGCAGGAATGAACAACAGGCCCCAGAAGAACAGCCCCGAGAACACCGCGTACAGGACGCCCAGCCCCAGCGCGATCCGCAGCTGCCGCCCGGAGAGGAGGTGGGCGCGGCCGCGGAGCCCGAGCCCGATCCACAGCAGCGCGGTCCCGATTGCGAACCGGCAGGTCAGCAGCGTCGTCGTGTTGAGGCCGACCTCGACTGCGACTGTGCCGAAGATTGCGAGCGTCCCGAACCCCGCCGAGGCGACGAGCACCATCAACGCCCCGGCCCTGTGCCGTTTCACGCGTAGGTCCGGGACGCCGACGGGCTGTTGTGACTCGGTACCGCCGCAGCGGGGCAGATACCCCGCCTCGTGAGCCGAAGCCGACCCTCCCGATTGTGCAACAGCATCCTGAAACCACTCGCGCCTGTCAGTAACCCAGCGCCGAGTCGCCGCGGAACTGCCGAACAACCTCGTTGCGGACGTCCTGGTCGACGGCAACGATGTAGCGCCGCCCGGCAACGAGCGTGGTCGAGTGCTGGACGGCCACGTCGCCGTCGGACTGGGCGACGACGACCGATCCCTCCGGGAGTGCGTCGGAGACGACTTCTCCCGCGGCCGGCGCGTCGTAATCCACGCGGATGTCGAGGACTTCGAGGTCGCCGGTGACGCCCTCGAGGGTCCTGAGGTCGCTCCCGGTGAGTGCGTTGACGGCGGCCTTGATGCTCGCGCGTTCGGGGAAATAGACGCTGTCGACGTACTCGGCGTACGCGTCGCCGTCCTCGTCCTCGATGCGCGCGACGGTCCTGATTTCGGGGAACAGCTGTTTCGCGGCCATGCAGATGACGAGGTTGGTGTCCTCCTGGTCGGTCAGCGCCCCGAGGACGGCTGTCCGGTCCGCGAGCACCTCCCGCAGTACTCTCGGCTGGGTGGCGTCGCCCTCCACGTACTCGACGGCGTCGCTGGCACCGGCCGCCTCGATTGTCCCGGGGTCGGCCTCGACGACGGTGACGTCGGTGCCGCGGTCCGCGAACCGTTCGGCGACGCGCCGTCCGACGCGGCCACCGCCGGCGATGGCGATGTGATCTGTCTCGGCCATACGAGTGGTGGTCACCGCTTGCGCAATTAAATGTATGGGATTGTGGGGCGGCCGCTCCCGTGACTACGGCTCTTCCTCGTGCTCGTCGTAGCCGAGTGTCTCCTCGATCAGCCGGCCCGAGGCACGCCTGAGCCGGCTGCTGACTGCGGTCTGTGAGATGTCGAGCGCCGATCCCAGCGCCGCGAGGTTTGTCTCCCGGGGTTCCTCGTAGTAGCCGTGCTCGTAGGCACTGACCAGGACTTCCACCTGTTCTTCCGTCAGATCGGGCCCCGAACCGCCGTCGTTTCGCTCGTCCTGGTGGATCTCGAGTATGTCGAACCGGATGTCCGCCTCGCTGGCGTGCTCGTGGAGGGCGTACAGGTCCTCGTGGTCCTGGAACTGCAGCTGCAGCTCCCAGCCGTCCGCGCGGCTCCGTGACTCTACTACAATCGCGTCAACTTCGGTCACCGCGGGCGTGATCAGCGTCACCTCGTCGCTGTACCTGATCCGGTACGTCCGCCGGTCTGCCGTCTCGATGATCGCCGTGAACTCGGCGACGGTGTGGTCCTCTGCGAGCGCCGTCTCGACGGCGACGAAGTCCTCGGCGTCGATCCAGAAGAAGTACACGTTCTGCTGGGGGTTGGTCCCGACGTCGGGAACGACGCCGATCTCCGCGTCCGGGAGCGACTGGATCGTGGGGGTGAGTGCGAGATCCGGGTGCTCCACGTACACCCTCGTGGAGAGTACCATGTGTGTTCACCTGCCGGACCAGTTCGGGTGTTCTATTGTACAGTTGGTGAGCGCGAAATTGACATCCTCCTCCGCGTGAACGCGGAGGAATCCTGAGCGTTGGAGATTTCAGGTTTGCAGTCCCACCAAGCATCCACCCGGTAAGAATCCGTGGGGA
>PXQK01000116.1 GCA_003022085.1 Halobacteriales archaeon QH_10_65_19
AGACCGAAGTATCCTACGGCCGGCATAGGCGAACGTTGCCTCCGTGGGGGCTGGTACTGATGCCAGACCCCCAACGCGAGGAATCCGACGGC
The DNA here is from genome assembly GCA_003022085.1 of Halobacteriales archaeon QH_10_65_19. The sequence goes on from PXQK01000116.1 coordinate 93, forward strand.
TTCAGCCGTGTGGAGGATGTCAAGCACGACTGGCAGTCGGCTGTAATAGTTTCGCTCACGCGCACGCACCTCCTGACTCGCTGGCTTTGCACCGAGAATGCAGAGCCAGGGGTGGGATTCGAACCCACGAACTCCCGATTACAAGTCGGGTGCTTGGACCGCCCAAGCTCCCCTGGCACAGTTCCGTGTTACAGGTGACCCTTTGAGTGCGTATCGGTTTGGACTGTCCCGGGCGGAGCTAGCCGGGTTGCTCGTCGTCACCCATCGGCTTCTCGAGTTCGACCCGGTGGGGACGGTACCCCTGTCGCCGGTAGAAGCGGCGGACATCCTCGTTGGCTGCCATCACCTCGAGTGCGACGGCGTCGACTCCGTCCGCGCCCAGTCGCTCCTCGGCAGTCTCTAGCAGTGCGGCCCCGATCCCGTCGTCGCGGTACCGGGGCCGGACGTAGAGATTCTCGATAACGCCGCGGGCGCAGTCCTGTTCGTACCCGCCGGACCCCGTAGAGAACATCACGAAGCCGGCGAGTTCACCAGTGTCTGCGATCAGGAGCGAGTCGCTGACCACGTGTTGGACGACCGACTCCCGGATCCGGTTCCTGTTCGCCTCGCTCAGTAGGTGTGATCCGTGTTCGCGCTGCCCCTTGGCCAGCGACACCCACAGATCGATGAGCCGATCGACGTCGTCCGTCTCCGCAGCGCTTACGTCCATCGGTGCGTCCGCTCACAGTCGTTACATATCACGGCAGTCACCACAGAGAAGCTGCCCGTTGAACGACGCGAGGTCGTGTACGAGAGCGCCACAGACTTCACAGATTCCCTGCTCCTCGAACCCACCCTCGGGCGCTTGTCCGGACTCGTGCATCCCGGCTGTTACGGCCTCCGCCTCCGATGCCCCGGTTTCGATAATGTTGAGTTCGTGGCGCCGGGTCGCGATCAGATCCCGCTCGGTGAGCATCCCGAGTGGCTCGTTTCCGTCGGTGACGAGAAGTCGCCCGGCCGACCGCGTCGACATCGTGTCTGCGGCCGATTCTAACGAAGCGTCCGGCGAGATCGTGGTGACCGACTCCCGCATCGCGTCGCCCGCCGTGGCCTCCTCCAGATCGGGACCCTCCACAAGGAGCGCGAGAATATCGCGCTCGGACACCACACCGACGTGTTCGCTGCCGTGGTGAACGATGGCCGCCTCCGCGTCTTCCCGCAACAATAGTTCGACGCAGCCCAGCAGGTCGTCTGACTCGCTCACGCCGACGTACTCCCGGTCCATCATCTCTCGCACTGTCACGTCCGGCTTCATGTTCTGAACGTTTGACAGACCGGGGTAAAAAACTGTCTGCGGTACGTTTATGTCTTTACCGTACGTTAGGGGACGCAGCTAAACGCCTTTGACCTGTGAGTGACATCCGAACAGAGCTCCGGGCTGACCTCGCGTTGCAGTTCCGGTGTTGTACGGACCGTAGCTGTCGATCTGGATCTGCGTACCCTGTATGTTCGCCACGATGGCGATCCGTTCGGGTGCCACTGCTACTGTTTTTGAGAAACCTCGTTCCCGCCACTGTCGGTCAGCTCCTCAGCAGCGCGGGAGGCGACCTCGGGCGTTTCGAGTTGCAGGCGGTCGAGCATCGAATCGTACTCGACGACGCCGGTCGCCGTGAGTTTGGGGACGTGACGTTCGAAGACTTCCTCCCGGACCTCGCCCAGCGTCGACTCGTCGAGCTCCGACGGCCCGCAGTTTTGCTCCGCGGCGCCGACCGCTGCGACGAGATCCTCGACCAGTGCTTCCCCGTCCGACGCGGCTAGCTGTGCGAGCAAGTGACACCGACGACGCGAATCCAGCAGGTCGGCAACCACCTCCTCGGGGACCGTGCTGTGGTCGGCGGATTCGCCGCTCGAACTCATTACCGAGTCTACAGCTTCCCAACTCAAGTATGTTGTGTGTCCACGATTGACACTCTACTCGGGTGTATTCTGGAGTTGGCCTCCAGTGGTGCAGTAATCGGCAGTTTCGAGGCGTGGGCGAAGTAGGGTAGGATCGGTTATGCCCGTTCCAGCCGGTAGGGCCAGTAATCCAGCTCCCGCATTGCGTCGCCGACGGTGCTGTGAAACTCCGGAAAATCCTCGAACTCGGCGTCCCCGTCGATCGGTTCGAAGATGTCTGCGACGCTGACGACGCGCTCGTAGTCGATGCGGACCGGGTGATCCCCGTACTCCTTGATGAACTCACCAGCAGTGAACGGAAAGTCCTCCTCCTCGTCGATCTTCTTGGCGAGAACCGCGTGGCCGTACTTCCGGCGCCCTTCGCTTCCTTCATCGCCGTCGGGGTCGTGTGGCCAGTCCATACCTGACTGTTAGCCGAGTCACGCAAAAGGGTTTCTCTCGCAGGCAGACAACGGGGCTCGGCTGATGACAATGCAGCGATGATCTGACAGAGGTCACAAGGTATATGCGTCTGCTTTCCCGAACTGCCAAACGCCAATGAGTATGCACGTAAAGGAAAGACTGAGTGGAGCGTATAGAGTGTTGAGCTCCGAGAAGGCGGTTGCCGTATTTTTTTCAAGTATCCTGGTCTTTGGCGCAGGCTGCTCCGGACTACTGCAGGATGAGGCCGGTACGGACAACGCCGGAACAGTCGAGAGCGTCCCTGCTGGCGTCGACGGCGTCGTGCATTTCGATAGCGGTGTGGTCGACGACCAGGCGACAGTCACGCTGATGAACGGGCTGCTAGAGCGGAGCGAAGAGAACCGTACCTACGAGGAGATTCTGACGGAGACAGAGTCCGATTCGGACCTCTCGAGAGAGGAGTTCAACAGCGCAACGATGTTTATGAAACTCGAGGAGTTCGAACAGGAGGAGTACGCGGGCGTGATCATCGATACCGAGTGGAGCTGGGAGGAACTCAGGGAGGCGGGTGACAACGAGGTCGAGGACGTCGAGGATGTCGAGGAGGACACCTACAACGGCGTCACTGTATACAAGAGCTCCGACGAAATGGGTGAGGATGCCTGGGTTGCCGATTTCGGTGACGGTACATTCGCGTTCGGCGTTCCGGAGGCCGTCAAAGATGTCATCGACACCCGCGAGGGCGAGTCTAACTCCTTGGGCGGCGACCTGCGGACTGCCTACGACAGTGCCAAGGACGGGTACATGAAATCCGCGTTCCTCGTCCCCGAAGAGGAAGTCGACAAAGCCGGTCAGCAAGCGGGGGTCGACGCGAACTTCGTGCCGACCCCTCGAATCATGACGATGACGTACTACACAGACGGGAACACGATGAACATCGACGCCGACATGACGATGAACTCGACCGAGGAGGCCGAGCAGTTCTACCAGGTGGCGGGCGCCACACTCGACCCGGCGACCGGTTCGCCGGACGACGACCAGGATCCGTTTACCACGCTAGTCGAGGCTATCACGGTCGAACAGGACGGAGAGACGGTAACGATGAGCTTCTCGATAACACCCGAGGAGCTGCTCGACCTTTTGGAACAACTCGGCGGCATGACCAGGGCGGGGGTAGGTGGCACCGTGTCGCTCGGATCGGGGCCGAGCTCCGGTATCGCGGGCTAACTCCTCACTACTGAATGTCGATCCGTTCACTACTGCGGAAGGAACTCCGCTGGAGCAGGCGTCACATCTTCGTTCTCGTCTTCCTACTGGTTGCCCTCCCGCTGTTTTTCGCGGGCACGAGCTTCCTCTTTCAGGACGTGATCCCGCGGGAGGTCCCGGTCGCGGTCGTCGCCGAGGACGAGTCCGTCTCGAACCTCGACCTCGGGCTGGTCAGGGCCGGCATGGCACCGTACACGAACCCGAAATCCGCGGGGAGTCAGGCGGAGGCGCTCCGCATGCTCGAACGGGAGTCGGTGTACGCTGTTGTTACGGTACCGTCAGATCTCCGTTCGGGGGAGGCGACGTTCAGGCTCACCGTCGACGGGACCATCGTCCCGTTCCAGAGCTCATCGCAGGTGATACAGAACCTCATCGAACTGGAGCTGAACCAGATTGAGGCGGCGGACGTCTCGGTCGAACGGGAGATCGTCGGGGAAACGAAGGAACTTCCGGAGTATCTCCTTCCCTCGTTTCTGATGACGCTAATGATCTTCTTTGCGTTCACGTACGTCCCCTACAACATCGGGCGCGATCAGGTCGTCCTCGACAGGCTCCGCGTCGAGAGTTCGCTGGAGGCGCTGCTCGTCTCCAAGCTCGGTTACATGACGGTGCTGATGCTGGTACCGATTCTCGTGTTCCACCTCATCGCGACGTACTACGGGTACGCCATCGACTCCTTCGCCCCGGGTGCGGTGTTTGTCCTGCTTCTAACCTTCGCCCTCATGGCGACAGTCAGCGCGACGGTGGTGATTCTCACCCGCTTCAGCGGCGCAGGGCGGTTCGTCAACCTGCTCGTGATGCTGGGGCTGATTGCGCTCTCGGGGCTGGCTTTCCCGCTTGGCTTTTTCTCCCCGGTCCGGACGCAGGTCGCCCAGCTCCTTCCCACCCACTACGCGATGGTGGCGGTCCGGAGTCTCATGCTCAAGGACAGCTCTCTTGGCACATTCGCCGACTGGATCGCAATCATACTGGGGCTGTTCGTCCTGTCGCTGGTAGCTCTGGAGGGGGCGATCGTCTACTACCGGAGGTCGACCTGAATGTCCCGGGATCACCCAGCGGAAGAGGGGGTCGAGCCGATCAGGCTGGACGGTGTGACGAAGACCTACGGCGACATCCGGGCGGTCGACGACCTCTCGCTTTCGGTCGGCGGCGGCCAGTACCACTGCCTGCTCGGCCCCAACGGCTCCGGAAAGTCGACGGTAATGCGTCTGATCCTCGGGCTGACGCGGCCGACTGACGGGCGCATCGAGAGCCCGGCGGCGACCATCGGCTGTGGCTTCCAACAGCCCAACTTCTACCCGGGGCTCACCGTCCGGGAGAACATCAGGGTGTTCGCGAGCCTGGTGGGCGCGAGCGACTGGGAGTGGAACCAGACTGTCGTCTCGGAACTGCGGCTCAGCCGCGCGCTCGAACGCGAAGCCGGCGACCTCTCCGGGGGGTTCGCTCGCCGGCTCGACCTCGCGTTAGCGCTGATCAAGCGACCCGAGTTCCTGCTGCTGGACGAACCGCTTGGCGCACTCGACGACGTCTCACAGGAACGCCTGCTCGACTTCCTCGGCCGGTACGCCGGCGACGGCCACACGGTACTGGTCTCGACCCACGAGATTACCGAGTTCGAGCCCTACACTGACCGGGTAACTGTCCTGCACCGAGGTGAACCGGTCTTGGACCGAACCGTCGGCGACATTCCGCTCGAGGACGGGGAGTCTCTCCAGTCGTACTACGTCGACACTGTACTGGCCCGCGAGGGTGTCACGACCGCCGGTAGTGACGACGCCTGATACGGTCGTGCGTGACTCTGTACCGCCGTGATGAGACAGTATCCAAGGTTCAGCCCGTGAAACCCCTGGTATTTCGACGGGGAACTGAAAATAATCACGCACGACCGTATGACCCGCCGGAGAGTTCCGGATACGCCCCGGACCCGCGCTCCTCGCGCTCACTGTCGTTCGCGCACAACCGGTGGAGCTGGGATTCGAACCCGATGCCAGACGTGCTCGCTGCGCGCGTCTGCCGTGATTCGAATCCCAGGTCGACTGTGTAGCGCTCACTGTCGTTCGCGCACAACCGGTGGAGCTGGGATTCGAACCCAGGGGTCCTCTCGGACACCTGCTCTCAAGGCAGGCGCGTTGGGCCGCTTCGCTACTCCACCGCGCGTAGTGGTTCCCCCTGCGCTTCCTAAGAACTGTCGGATTGCCCTGCCCTGCTTTTCTCTCCGAACGGGTTTAGCTCCTCGATGACTGCTGCGGTCCGCTCCGGAACGAGGCGACCGGCTGCCGCCCTGGCGCGCAGTATCGGGGCTGCCCCTGCGAGGTCGTCCGCGGTCTCGATCCGGGGGAGCACAGGCAGAAAGTCCACCTCGTGGCCCGCCCCGACAGCCCTGTCGGTCAGCGTCTCGACGGCCGGCGGTGCGAACACGTCTGTAAAGTCGATCGGTTCGCGGAACGCGGCGAAAGCGACCCGCCCCCCCGTGGCTGGTCCAACCACGACGGCGCTTGACCTGAGCTTCATCGCCGCGCTTCCGACGTGCTCCCGGCGCAAGAACGGCACTGTCGGCTCGACGACGCCGCCCGTCTCGACTCTCTCGGTGTCCAGCAGGTGCGTCAGCGCGTTACCGACCCGTGCGGCCGTGGTGCTCCCGACCTGGACCTCGTAGCGAACGTCCGCCGGCGCCGGGACTGCGGGCTCGACCGCCTCGCGTAGCGCCGCCTCGGGGTCAATACCCTCCGGAACCCTGTCCGACTGCGGGTAGTTGACCAGCAGGTCCGCTTTGCCGTGCTGGACGACTTCGCAGACGTCCCCGAGCATCGCGGTGTACAGCGAGTTCGCCCCCGCGGGAGTCAGCATCTCCTGCAGTTCCGGCAGCGTCTCGCCGGGCACCGGCGGCTCCGCCAGAACCACCACGGTTGTCATACCACACTCTCGGCATCCCGTACCCTTGGCCTTTTGTATTTCCCGCGCCGACGGAGAGCCATGGAACTATCACGGATCGCGAGCGGCGTCGTCCTGGTTCTCGTCGCCGCTGCCGTCGGCGGCATCCTGGCGAACTTCCTGACGAGAAACGACCTGCTGACGAGTTCGGAGTGGCAGCTCGCCGCCATCCTCTCGTTCGGAGTCGTCCTGGCTGGCCTCGTTCTGTTCGCCTCCGCCGGACAGCCGTGGCGCCGCTGGGACCGGACGCCGTACTGGTGATCGACCGAGACCCGTCGGCCGCTGTCGAGGGGGTCACACGATCTACCCGGCACTGTGACCCCGAACTGTTATCTGTCCCGCATCGTAAATTTGTGTATGGTAGTCGACCTGGTGTTCAGCAACCTCCCTCTGGTTCTCACACTGGTGGGTGCTGGCCTGATCATGGCCGAGGCGTTCGCACCTGGGGCACACTTCTTCGTCGTCGGCGTGGCCCTGTTCGTCGCGGGGCTTGTCGGGTTCATCCTTCCCATCGGCGGGCCGCTCAGCCTGTTCATCATGTCACTCGTGGTCATCGGAACCGCGGTAGCGACCCTGTATGGCTACCGCCGGATGGACATCTGGGGCGGGACGGGAGAAGGCAAGACCAGCGACTCCGCCTCCCTGCGCGGCCAGGTCGCCAGGGTGACCGAGCGGGTGACGCCGACCGAGGGCGAAGTCAAGGTCTCCGAGGGTGGCTTCAACCCCTACTACCGGGCCCGCAGCGTGGACGGCGAGATCAAGGAGGGCGAAGAGGTGATCGTCATCGACCCGGGCGGGGGGAACGTCCTCACAGTCGAAGCGTTCGCAAACGTCAAAGACGAGATCGATCGTGAACTCGAACGCGATCAGGAGGTCTCCGAGCGCGGGTCGGCGGAGTGACCGGTAAGGCCATCGCTCCCTGTACCTGTCGGCTGTTGCTGATCGGTTCGACGAGTGTCGATCCCTGGTTGGGTATCGATGCCCACAACACGAGTCAACGGCCGAACCAGGAGAAAAAGCCGCCGCTGTTGTCGTCCTCGATGCTCTCGCGCGTCATCTCGAAGAACTCCTCGTCGGGGAGGTTGACGTCGAGAACGTCGAGTTCGACCGGGTCGCCCGTGCTGTCGAAGGCCTGCCAGTCGGTCGGGCCGTAGGGTGCACCGACGATGATGTGGACCTCACCCTGGCCGAAGGTCCCGAGGTCGGCGTTGCTCGGCCTGAGCACGCCGTTCGGGTGCGAGTGAACCGATCCGACGGACTGGACGTTGTTCGGCCGCATGAACTCCTGGACAGAGGCGCTTGTCGGGCCCGACTCCGTTCCGGGAATGACGAGCACGTCTGTGATGACTTGTCCCTGCCGATCCACGCCGAGACGGCCCGCGTCGTCGGCGCGCAGAAACCCCATGTACTCGTTGGGGTGGGTGTCCTCGGAGGCCCGCAGAACGAAATCTAGCGTGTCGCGGGCGATGCCGAGCAGCTCGCTCGATCGGAACAGACCCATTGCCCGTACGTAGGCTGCTCCCGGGCTAAGTATCTTTCAGTATCACAGCCCACCCTCGGTATCCTCCTGGGAGAGCAATACCACCATCGAGAGCCCGGAGATAACGAGCAGAATGACCGCAGGGACCGCCGCAGCTTGGAAGAGCCCGGCGTCCTGTGCCCGCCAGATCTGCGTGGCAATGGTATCGAACTCCGAGGGGGCGAGTATAAGTGTCACCGGTAGCTCCTTCATCGCCGTCAGGAAGACGAGCGCAGCCCCGGCGACGATCCCGGACCGCACGAGCGGGAGCGTGACCCTGCGGAAGGCCCCGAGAGGGGATTCACCGAGTGTCCGACCCGCCTCGATCAGCCGCGGGTCGACCTGGAACAGCGAGCCGCGGATCGATCCGACTGCCTGCGGGAGGAACCTGACTACGTAGGCGAACACGAGCAGGTAGGTCGAGCGGTAGATCCAGCTGCCGTACTCCGATCCGAAGTACACCAGCGACAGCCCGAGTACGACACCGGGAACGGCGAAGCCGACGTAGGTCACCCGCTCGAAGAGTACCGCGATCCGCGAGTCGTGGGTTGTCACGAAGAACGCGATAGGCAGCCCAACCAGCGCCGCGACGGCAGCAGCGGCGACGGCAACCTGTAGGGAGTTGAACGCGTACACCCACTCGAACGCGATGTCACTCCGGTAGGCCGTGCCCGTGCGCCGGACCCACAGCAGGAGGATCCAGACCGGAACCAGGAGTGCCATCGCGCTCACTGCTCCGGGAAGCAGCGTCGCGGGCCACCGCCACCTCCCGAGTCTGACAGACCTCTCACCCGCGCTCGCCCCGTCACCGCCGCCCGCCGTGACGTCGGGTCTGATCCGTGACTCGACGGCCAGGACCACCAGGACGACCGCGAGCAGCTGCAAGGAGAGCAGCGCCGCGTACTCCGAGCTGAAGCCATACAGCTCGACGTAGATCTGGCGGGTGAACACCGGCAGCTGCATAATCGCCGGCGTCCCGAAGTCCGAGACGGCATACAGCGCACAGAGGAGCGCGCCGGCGGCGACCGCCGGTCTGATCTGTGGGAGCGTCACCCGGCGGAACGCCGACCATCGGCCGTGGTTCAGGCTCCGGGCCGCATCAATCAGGTCGGTGTCGAACGACAGGAGCGCCGCCCGGGTTGTCAGATAGACGTACGGGTAGGTGTACAGCGTGATGACGAACACTGTGCCGGCCATCCCGTACACCTCCGGGAGGCTCTCGATCCCCAGCGGCGCGAGAAACGACTGAAACTCCCCCCTGGGGCCGAACGCGGAGACGAACGCGAACGCGCCGACGTAGCTCGGTATCACAAGGGGCAGCGCGACCGCGACCGACCAGAAGCGCCGGAAGGGCAGATCAGTCCGCACTGTCAGGTACGCGAGGGGCACACCGAGCAGTATCGAGAACCCCGTGACACCGGTCATCAACAGGAGGCTGTTGGTTACCACCTCCCTCGTCTGGGGCCGAAACAGCAGTTCGCGGGCGCGTGTGACGTCGATGCTCGCAGCCTCGATGAACAGCCACAGAAGCGGGAATACCAGTGCCGCCGCTATCCCACCACACAAAAGCGCCAGCCCGACCGGGAACTCTCCCCCGGTCCGGGTAAAGCGGCCCAGGCTCGTCATGCCTGGTCGCTACGCGCCGCTTTCCTCCATGTGTGATCAGTCCTGCTCCGACGGATATAAGTTTTAGGTTTGCCTAATCCATCCGAACATGGAGCTTTCCCGGCGTGACGCGGTGGCGGCCCTCGCAACACTCGGTGCCGGCAGCGGGGCGGTAGGACTCTATCACGTCGGGGGGACCGGGTCCTCGGAGGAACCCGAACCCCGGGAGGTCCCTGGCGACGAGCACGTCATGGCGGTCGGCGTCGCCATCGCCGAGGTGATCTACCCGTCCGAAGTGACGGGTATCGAGTCGTTCGTAGGCGAGTTTCTCGACGCGCGCCTGGCCCGTGACGGGCACGGAGCGGGTCTCAGGGAGGCGGCCGCGATCGTCGAGGACAGGGCGACACAGTGGTACGACAGGGGTGTCGTGAATCTCGACCCGGCCACGAGGGATCGGCTCCTCAGGGAGATCGGCGCCGACACGGCCGACGAGGCGCCCGGCGGGAGCGACGCCGAACAGGTCCGCTACTACCTGGTCAACGACCTCCTGCTGGCGCTGTATGCGTCGCCGGCCGGTGGCGAACTCGTCGGGATCGAGAACCCGCAAGGGCATCCGGGCGGCACCGATACGTACCAGCGGGGGCCACAATGAGCGAGGACACGCCGGCGGCGGGTCGGGACCGGTCGCCGGTCGACGGTGCGGAGGTGTGTGTCGTCGGCGCGGGACCAGCAGGGGCGCTGGTCGCCGACCGGCTTGCGGGGAAGCACGAGGTCGTCGTGCTAGACGCCGGACAGCGGTTCGATCCGGCCGACAGGGATCGGCGCCAGGAGCGTGCGATCCGGCCGGCCTACGACCGGCCGGACGTCTGGGACGTCGGCGGCGAGCGGGACGCCCACGCGGCCAGCGGCGAGTGGTTCTACCCGCTGAACCACGCCCGCGTCAAGGGCGTCGGGGGGTCGACGCTCCACTGGCAAGGGATGGTGATGCGCCTCCACGAGGACGACTTCAACTCCGGGAGCCAGCGGGGTGTCGGCCCGGACTGGCCGATCAACTACGCGGATCTTCGCCCGTACTACGCCACAGCGGAGCGCGAACTGGGGGTCTCGGGAGCCGACGACAACCCCTTCGCACCCGCACGCGAGAGGCCACACCCGATGCCGGCCTTTCCGCCGTCGTACAGCGACTCTCTGTTCGCAGACGCCTGCGAGTCGCTCGGAATCGCGATGCACTCGGTACCCAACGCCCGCAACTCGGAGCCGTACGGCGACCGGAGCGAGTGTGTGGGCTACGGCACCTGTCAGCCGGTCTGCCCCTCCGAGGCGAAGTACGACGCGACCGTCCACGTCGACCGGGCCGAGAACCAGGGGGCGACCGTTCTCGACCGCGCCCGGGTCGGACACCTGGAACACACCGCGGACTCTGTCGAGGCCGCCGTCTACACGACGCCCGACGGCTCCCGATACTGTCAGGATGCTGATTGTTTTGTCCTGGCCTGTGGCGGCGTCGAGACCCCGCGCCTCCTCCTGCTGTCGGAGTCGGATCGGTACCCCGACGGCCTGGCGAACTCGAGCGGTCTCGTCGGCCGCTACTTCGCCGACCACCTCTTCGCGGGCGTCGGGGGCGTGCTCGACGAGCCGACCCGGCAGAACCACGTCGGCTTTCTCACGAGCGAGTCCCACCAGTTCTACGACGACGCCGGCAGGGAGGTGGCGCCGTTCAAACTCGAGTTTTTCAACTACGCCGGGCCCTCGCCGGTCGAGAGTGCGCTGACCGGCGACGACTGGGGCGACGCGCTGCTCGACCGCCTCAGGTCCGAGTACGGCGGCCACGTCGCGGTCGGCGGCCTCGTCGAGCAGCTGCCCCGCGAGGACAGCTACGTCGGGCTCGACCCGGACGAAACCGACGACAGGGGCAACCCCGTCCCGGACGTCCACTGGAACGTCGGCGACCGGGCGCTGCGGACTATCGAACGGGCCAACGAGATCCAGCGGTCGATCCTCGACGAGCTTGGCGCCGACCTCACCTGGACGGTCGGTCCCGAGAACACCGGCCCGGCCTACCACCACATGGGCACAACGCGGATGGGGACCGATCCCGCGGACAGCGTGGTCGACCCGGGCTGCAGGACACACGACCTCGACAACTGCTGGATCGCCTCCAGCAGCGTCTTTCCCACCGGCGGTGCGGTCAACCCCACACTGACCATTGCCGCGCTCGCGTTGCGGGTCGCCGATGCCGTCGAGGGGTCACTTTTTTAGGTATACCTAAAACTTAACCATCAGGAGCACAGAAAGGGGTGTAATGAGCGACACAGCGAGTCCGGCAGTCGGTGAGGCAGGTGTAGAGAGCGCGCCCCGGGCGTCGGCGGACAGCGGCGCCGACGACGGGGGGGAGAATGGGCGCTACACGTTCGAGGACGTGAGCGTGGTGATGGGCACCTACAACGAGGAGAAGGCCATCGGGACGGTGCTTTCAGACATCGAGCGGGTGACAGACGGGAAAGCAGAGGTCGTCTGCGTGGACGGTTCCTCGGACCGCACGCCGGAGATTGCACGCGAGCACGGCGCCAGGGTAATCGAGCAGGAGCCACGTGGGTACGGCGTTGCCGTCCGGGAGGGGATTCTCGCGCCGGACCGGCCGGTGGTCGTGACGACGGACTGTGACGACACCTACCCGATGGAGCAGCTCCCCGAGTTCCTCGAACTCGTCAACGAGGGGTACGACGTGGTCAGCGGCGACCGGCTGTACCACGGCGCCGACGCCATGCCGGCGTTCAACCGCCTGGGGAACCACCTGTTCGCGCTGGCAGCGAGCCTCCTGACGGGCACGCGCGTCCACGACGCGACCACGGGAATGCGCGCCTACCGCCGGGAGGTCGTGGAGTCGATCGAGTGGACGGAAAACACCGGCCTGTCGGCCGAACTGCTGATCCGGCCCCTAATGTGTGGCTACGACGTCCGCGAACACCCCATCGAGTACCGGGAGCGCGCCGGCGAGTCGAAGCTCGACCCCATCGGGGGCGGACTCGCCATCGGAAAGTCGATCGTGACAGTCTGTGTCGACGAGCGGTTCCGCTGACGTCTTCTGCCGACGGTACCCGGCCAGCGACACTGGCCCGTTGGTTACCCCCGGCCGGGTGCCTCGCCGAGTTCACGCTGCGATTATCATCTGAGAAACGTCTCGAAGGTGAGACCGCCTCGCGGATCGCCGGGAAGATACGTTCCCTCCCTCCCACAGTCGTCGACAACCGGACAGACGGTCCGCTCGGGCGGCCACACGACATCGACTTCGTCGCCGCGCTCGCGCACTGTCAGTTCCTGTCTGTAGGTGAGCGACCCCGCGGCGGGCTGGCTCAGCCGAACCTGGATCACGACTTCCTCGGGCGACAGAGTGGCGACCGCCTCGGATTCCACGGCAGCCCCGTCGACAGACGTGAGGGCTACGCCGCCGGGATCGATCCGCCACGCGAACTCCAGGCTGTCACCTGTCTCGTCGACCTCCCGCGTCACGTGGCCAGCCCCGGTTTCGATTCGGATTGTCGCGTGTGAGACGCGGTCCGGCACCCCGATCCTGGTCCTGCCGGCAAGCTGTGGGCTGGAGCGAACGGCGATAGGGTGCAGTGTCGGCCTCACTCGTCTGTCGTCCGGGTCGGCAGTCCACTCGCCGCGGAAATCGTAGCGGTACTGCTGTCTGTCGGGGTACCGGTCCAAAACCGCGAAGTCGGCAGACGGACCCCGATCCATCGCGTACACGACGTCGCCGTCGAACCCGGGATCGTTGCGGAGATACTGGAACGGGTGGTTCAGCCACTCGCCGTACGGCGTCGGAAGAAACACGACAGCGTTCTCCAGGCTCCGGTTCTCGAAGGGATCGTATGCGTCCTCGTAGGTTGCCGTCTGGGCGGCATTTCGGTCGAGCGGGCCGGCCGCCAGGGCTGCGTTGAACCCCCCGAGGATCAGGGCACCCCCGAGGAGGAGTCCAACGGTCCCGGCGACGGCGCTCCGGCGGGTCGGGGCGGCCTCGTCGATACGGCGTCGTCCGATGCGCCAGAGCGCGACAGCCCCCGCGGCGGTGAAAATCGCCACCGGCGCGAGCAGGTCGAAGTGGTAGAACGGGCCGAACTGACCGAGGAGCCCGTCCGTCGGGTCGCTCATCGTCTCCAGAATGTTGTAGTTGCCCCAGAACAGGACGTTTCCGGCCGGAACCGAGACGAACAGCGCAGCGAGCAGGCACTGGGGAAGGGCGTCCCCGGTCAGAACGGTCCACCGACGGACGGCGGCGACAAGGCCAACGGCAGCTAGCGCAGTCCCGAGGGCACCCGCGAACACCCACCTCGTCAGCAGGTACCCCACCACGTACCCGTTCGCCTGGACGGCGAGTGCCGGGGTGTACTCGGTGGAGTGACTCAGGATCTCCCGGTGGCCGAAGCCGGGGCCGTCTTCCGGCGCGAACGCTTCGTAAGGAAACACCAGCGCGTCGCCCGTAATGGCGACGTTGTACGACAGTGAGAGGGCGACGAAGACGAGTCCGACGGCCGCAGTAGCCAGGTTGCGACGGACGGCTGTCGCGCCGACCGCACCGCGAAGCGTCGTCCTGACGCTGCCGTCGCTGCGGTCGCGGAGCGTCCGTGCCAGCGTCAGCAGGGCGTGTCCCACGAACGGCGCCGCGAACAACACTGCGGTGAACGGCCGCATAAAGAACGCGACGCCGACGGCGAATCCGGCGAGTGCAGCCGTCCGCACGCTGCGGGTCCTGGCCGCATGGAGATACACCACTGCAAACAGGAGGGTGAACAGCGTCGTCGGTGCGTACGGGAGGAACACGGAGGAGGTGACCAGCGTCATGGGCGCGAGCGCGAACGTAGCGGCCGCCAGCACGCCGACGCGTCGGTCGAACGCCATCGAGCCGAGCACGTAGACGAGCGCGGTGTTCCCGGCGGCGACCGCGGCGAGTGCGACGCGCGGTTCTCCGACAGCCCCCATCACGAATGCGTAGAATGCGGCCGGGATCGGCTGGTACTTCGGGTAGAGCCGGTCGCCGGCGTCGAAGAAAAACCAGGGACGAACCGAATCTCCCAGTTCGCCGGGGAACAGCCCGAGCTGTCCCTCGAGCAACATCGACGCCTGCTGGAGGTAGACCCCCTCGTCGTGGTTCGACGAGTGGTAGGGAAACACCTCGGTGGCGATCAGAAAGACGGCCACGCCGGCCAGAACCGCGATCAGCGCAGCCAGGGGACGCTCGCGGCGGGCGACAAACCACCGTCCGCGGGCACGGAGCGCCTCGATCACGGGCAGATCAGATGGTAATTCCTACGTCGCGCATCATGTCCAGCGTCGGCTGGAGGTCGGAGAGCTGCGACAGGTCGATCTCGGGCACCGCCAGTCCGTCGACGGTGGGGAGGTCCCCGACGGGCTCGACCTCACCGATCAGCGGGTACTCGAACGTCTCGACCGCGAAGTACTCCTGGGCCTCGGCCGAGAGCAGGTGTCTGACGAAGTTCTCCGCCAGCTCCGGATCATCCGCAACGTCGACAACGGTTGCGCCCGCGACGTTGAACACGACGCCGGCGTCGTCGCGGGTGAACGTCGTCCCGAGCGGGGCGTCCGGGCTGCCGTCCAGCACCCGCTGGATGTAGTAGTGGTTGGCAAACGCCGCGTCGATCTCCCCGTCGGCGACCGCCTGTGTCGCGGCGAACTCGTCGTTGTAGGCCCTGATCCCGTTTTCGACGACGCCTTCGAGCCACTGGCGGGTCCGATCGTCGCCCTCGAGGATCCGCATCGCCGTCACGAACGCCTGACAGGAGCCGTATCCCGGCGCCCAGCCGAGGTCGCCGTCGAACTCTTCGTAGGCCATGATGTCGTCGGGGAGGTCCGACTCTGAGAGCGCGTTCTTGTTGTAGGGTATCGACCGGGCCCGCCCGGATGTTCCGATCCACGACTCCGTTCTGAACGCGCTGTCGACCAGTTCGAGCACGTCATCCGAGAGGGCTCGGGTCCGACCCTCGTCGGCGAGCGCGCCCAGTGCCCCCGCGTTGACCGAGAAGAACACGTCCGCGTCCGTACCGTCACCCTCGTTGATGATGGTGTTGACCAGGTCCGTCGCGCTCCGGTACCGTGGAACGACCTCGAAACCGTCGTAGAGGTTCTCGATGTGGTCGACCAGCCGCCCGACCAGAAACTCGTTGCGTCCGGAGAACAGCGACAGTTCCCCCGAGAGGTCGGGGAGTTCCGCCATCGGGGTCCCGCCCGGTTCCGGCCGGTCGGCGCGGCCGGACCCGATCAGCCCCGGCTCCGGGTCCTCGCTCGACAGGAGATCCGAACAGCCGGCGAGGCCGACCGCGGAAGCAGCAGCGGCGCCTGCCAGTAACGTTCGTCGGTCGGTGCGCGGGTCGTGGTCCGAGTTGTTGGATACCATTGGTTGTCAGTCGTCTGCTGCCGCAGGCACGCGGTCGAGCGCCGCGAGCGCGTCCAGCCAGTCGTGCATGTGTTCGCCCACGTAGTGCAGGAACTTGCCGTTGCGGTAGGAGCCGGCGTCCGCCTCCAGAAGTGCGTCGGCCATCGCCCGGTAGGCTTCCGCGTAATCCGTCGCGTCGCCGCCGGCGTCGTCGATCAGCCGCCAGACGTACTCGTTCAGTTCCAGCCCCGCCACCTCGTTGTGGAGGTCGTCGAACGTCGAGCGCGGCGCCTTGTTGTGCTCACACAGCGGTCGCCCGTTGTAGATCCGCTTCCCGAGCACGTCACAGGCTCGCTTGAGGAACACGCCGCTCCAGATGTCGTCGAACCGGCCGACGTCCCACTTGTTGTCGTCCATGGGAAGCTGGTAGAACGCCGGGACTACCTCCCGCCGGAAGGCGAGGTTCATCGAGCAGACGGTGAGGTAGTTCCCTCGTGCGGCGACGAAGTCTTCCTCGAAATCCCCGGGGACGGTCCGCGTCTGTGCCTGACCCTGCAGGTCGCCGTCCATCAGGATCCTGACGGCGTCCAGGTCCGGGACGTTCGTCCACAGCCCCTGTGAGGCAACGACCTCGCCGTCCTCGACCCGAACGGTGTCGGTCTCGACTGTCTCGTCCATCGCCGAGTAGGGGTACCCCCGCGGGTAGAGGCCGTGCTCATCCGCGCTCTGGTAGAGGACGTTGACCCACTGTTCGTCCGAGGCGACGCGCCGGATCTCGCCCTCGAATCCGAGGTTCGCCAGGTGCCGCCCGAAGAAGTGCTCTCCGTCCTGGGGCAGCGTGTCGTCGTCCAGGAAGACACCGTACTCGAAGCGTGGGTTGGCCCAGGTGTAGAGCAGCCCGAAGCTGGTCTCGGCGTGGCTCGCCGCCGGAACCACATCCCCGTACTCACTGATCCCTTCTGTACGGTACCACTCCTCGCGACGGCTGGCATCGAACACCCGCCCTGCGACCCCGAGGTCGTCGAGCATCGACCGCATTGCCGCCGTCTCGCAGAAGTCCTCCGTGACGAGCAAGAAGTACAGTCTGGACACGTCGAACCCGTGTCTGCGCGCGTTCTCGACGTACGCCCGGACGCAATCGTACTCCCTGATCGTGGGGACGACCACGCAGATGTCCTGGCTCATCGACCCCAGTTTTTAGGCCGACCTAAAAAAGGGTGTCGATCCACAGCTCGGAGTCCTCCGGCTCACACGGACCCGGGTCGGCCGACCGGAGGCGTCCATGGCCAACGCTGGGAGGCCCAATTATTTAAGCTTGCCTAAAAACCCCCGGTACAGTCGACTGAAGCACTGTATTCCCGTATTCCCGACAGAGCGATCCGGGAGGTCCCGCCGGTGTTCGCCCGCTGCGACGGTGTACGGTACTCCGCGCGCCTGCCAGAAAGGCCTGTCTCTGGTCGTGCAGCCCGACAGCCGAACAACGCCACACCTATGCCCCCCCTGGACGCAGTGGCACCTGACCATGGTGACCGCACAGCTCACAGTCGAGGTACTGCTGGCGGGCCTCGCCGGCGGGGTAATCGGCGCCGCGATCGGGGGCCTGCCGGCCCTGAGTCTCGCCGGTGTCGTGATCTCGGTCGGCGAGATCGCCACTGTAACAGGTGGTGTGACACCGGACGACGGCGGTTCTGTGACCGAGGTGTTCGGCGTCGAGCCGGCGGCGTTAGAGGCTGTTGGCGTCTCCGGAAGCGTCGGCTTCGGACCGGTGCTCGGCCCCCACGTCGCCTTCGCGGGGGGTGTGGCGGCCGCCGCGTACCTCGGCCGTCGGGAGACTATCGACACCGGCTTCCGGTACCACCAGGCCAAGAAGATCACCAAACCCCTGGGGAGCCAGCCCGACGTCCTGCTGGTCGGCGGGGCCTTCGGCGTCTTCGGTGTCCTTCTCGCGCGCGTGACTGCGGAGGCCGGGGTCCCTGTCGATCCGGTGATGCTCGCCGTCGTCGTCTCCGGGTTCGTTCACCGGCTCGCGTTCGGCTACCCGCTGGTGGGCCGACTTGGGAACCTCCAGACGTCGGTGCTGGACATGTCACCGTTCGAGCGCGACGACCGGTGGGGAGAGCCCGAGCACGGGACCGCACAGGGCACCGGTGGTCGCCACGTGGTCGAACCGTGGCTCCCCGAACACTACGACCCGGTACAGCTCACCGTCCTCGGTG
This sequence comes from Halobacteriales archaeon QH_10_65_19, assembly GCA_003022085.1. The sequence continues at coordinate 18,361 of PXQK01000116.1, forward strand.
CGGGCGTCGGGGTCGTCTCGGGCTACGTCGCGCTCGTCACCGGGAGCGTGTTCCTGGCGTTTGGCATTACAGCGGCCAGCCTCCTCTTTCTCTCCCTGGGGCTGTACGATCTGCCAGTCACCCACCACATGGCGCTCCCGGCGAGCATCGCCGCGCTGGCTGTCGTCGGGGACACCGAACCCGTCGTCGCGCTCGTGGCTGCGGGCGCCTTCGGTGTTGTCGGCGCGCTGGCCGGGGAACTCGCCCAACGGACGCTGTACGCCCACGCTGACACCCACCTCGACCCGCCGGCTGTCTCGATTGTTCTGACGAGCCTGCTGCTCACGGTGCTGGCCGCCCTCGGTGTGCTCGATCCCGGTCCGGTGCCGTATCCGGAGATTTATAGGTAAGAGACAGTCCTCTATCTTGCGCGGTGGTTTATGTCATAATTCTGAAACGATTGTCTCGTCAGACTAGCCAAGAGCCTACAGGATAATGCTCTTGCGCTCGACGAACGCCTCGATAGTGTAGCCGATGCCTTCGCGGCCAATCCCGGAGTCTTTGACGCCGCCGAAGGGGATGTCGCCGAGACCGTGGCTCGGTCTGCCGTTGATCCGGACGCCGCCGGCCTCGAGACGTTCGGCGACCCGCATCGCGCGGTTGTAGTCGCTCGTAAACACCGAGGCGTCGAGGCCGAGGTCGCTCTCGTTTGCGAGTTCGAGCGCTTCTTCCTCGTCGGCGACGCGTGTCACGGCGGCGACTGGGCCGAACTGCTCCTTGTGGACGATCCGGGCGTCGTGTGGCACCTCTGCCAGAAGCGCCGGCTGGACGAACTGCCCATCGCGCTCGCCGCCCGTGACGAGGGTCGCGCCCTTCTCGACGGCATCGTCGATCAGTTCCTCGACCCAGTCGGCCTGTGACTCGGAGATCAGCGGGCCGACCTTCGTGTCGGGGTCGAAGAGGTCGCCCGTGACCCAGTTGTCGACTTCGGCCTCCAGACGGTCGACGACCTCGTCGTGAACGTCTTTGTGGGCGAGCACGCGCGAGACGGCCGAGCAGCGCTGGCCGGCGTACTTGAACGAGCCGGCGGCGCAGTCCGCGGTGACCGTCGAGAGGTCGGCGTCGGGGAACACGATTGCGGGGGCGTTGCCGCCCAGTTCCATGTGCAACTCGACCATGCCACTGACCGAGGCGACGTGCTTGCCGGCGTTCGAGGAGCCGGTCATTGCGATGGCATTGATCCGATCGTCGCCGGCGAGCAGGTCGCCGATGTCGCTTGCCTGGCCCGGCATGAAGGCGAACGCGCCGTCGGGCAGGTCGGTCGCGTCCGCGATGATGTCCGACAGGATCGCCCCGCTGACCGGCGTCTTGCTCGCGGGCTTCAGAATGACCGAGTTGCCGGCCGCCAGCGCCGGCGCGACCTGCAGCGCCGTCGTCGACAGGGGGTAGTTGTACGGCGTGATACAGAGGACGGTCCCGACCGGCTCCCACTTTACGATGGCTTTCCAGCCCTCGTGGCCCTCGGTCGTCCCCTCGACGTACTCGCCCTGGAGGTCGCGGACCTCCTCGACGGCTCGCCGGAACCGCTCGGCGGCGCTGTCGACCTCACCCCGGGCGCTGGCTATCGGCTTCCCCGCCTCCCGGACGATGACCTCCGCGAGTTCCTGCTTTCGTTCCTCGATGCCGTCGGCGATCGCCTCCAGCCACCGGGCACGCTGGACGATTGTCGTGCCCCGCATCTCGCGTTCGGCGCGCTCGGCGGCCGCGAGTGCCGAATCGATCTCTCCTGGCGTCGCCGCGGCGACCGAGGCGAACGGCTCGCCGTCGGTCAGGTCCGTTACCTCGATGGTGTCCGTCGCCGCCTGCCAGGCACCCTCGAGATAGAGTCCGTCGGGGTACGATGATTCTTTCGTTGCCATGTGTAGCCGTTCTGTCGCCAGAGTTATGAACTTTACTCAATATGGAATTAATAATGGGAAACCGTGCGAGAACCGGACTGGCGCGAGTGGAGCGCCTCGATGAACTGCTGGCAGCGGAGCCGTACGCGGCGGTCTGGCTCGCTCGCCCGAGCTCGTTCGCGTGGTTGACCGGCGGGAGCAACGTCGTCGACCGGACGGGGACGGCCGGGGTCGCCGCGGCGGGGTACGACGGTGAGACGGTTCGCGTGATCACGAACAACATCGAAACCGAGCGACTCGAAACCGAGGAGCTACCCGACGGCATAGCGGTGGAGTCCTACAACTGGTACGAGTCGTCGCTCGCCGAGGCCGTGAAAGCGCGGAGTCCGAAGCCGGCGGCTGCCGACATCGACGTGCCGGGCCTTGCGACGTTTGATGCTGCCCGGCTCCGGCAGCCGCTGACGGAGGCCGACATCGACCGCTACCGGAAACTGGGTACGGCGACCGCCAGGGCAGTCGAGGCGACCTGCCGCGAGGCGTCACAGGGGGACACCGAACGGGAGGTCGCGGCGCGGCTCCGGGAACGGCTGGCCGTGGCGGGCATCGAGTCGCCGGTCGTCCTCGTCGGTGGCGCAGAGCGCTCGCCCCGGTACCGGCACCCGACGCCGACAGAGGCGCCGGTAGGCGGGTACGCGCTGGTGGTCGTGACCGCCGAGCGCGACGGGCTGTTTGCGTCCTGTACCCGGACAGTCGCCTTCGACCCGCCAGGGTGGCTGCTGGAGCGCCACTGTGCGACCGCGCGCATCGAGGCGACGGCGCTGGCCGCGACGCGTGCTGTCGCCATGGACGGGGGGACAGCGGGAGAGGTATTCGACGCGATCCGGGACACCTACGGGGCGGTCGGTTGGGCCGGCGAGTGGCGCCGCCACCACCAGGGCGGGGCCGCGGGTTTTGCCGGCCGGGAGTGGATCGCAACGCCGGATTCGTCAGCGACAGTCCACCTGCCGATGGCTTACGCCTGGAACCCGACGGTCAAGGGCGCAAAGAGCGAGGATACGGTACTCGTTGAAGCTGACAGCTACGAGACGCTCACCGCCGGCGACTGGCCGACACTCTCCGTCAATGCTGTCGGCTACGACGAAACGTTCGAGCGGCCCGCCGTACTCGAACGCGGGTAGTCATACTGTCAAAGCTACAGGTTGCGTCCGACAGTGTCACAACCGATCGAGGGCTTGCAGGCGACACCGCGGTCGCGTTACAGAGACGACCACACTAACGGCACGGAGGTGGTGTCGCACTCCCGCGGAACCTCCGTGGCAGTTTGTCGGCGCACACGGGCACTGGTCCCGGGTTGAGATTTAAATCCTGGGACCGGTCACGGTCCGAATAGGATGCGTTTGTACGTGCTGGAACCGTCACCCGCGGTTTGGATCCGCGGGGGATGTCTCGCGGTCAAACTGGTCGAAGATCTCGGAGACGAGCGCGGGCAGGTCGTCGCGAAGCAGTTCCTCGGGCGACTGCTCGGTGTTGGGCGCGCCGTTAGTAAAGCGCAGACAGAGGCGGTCAAGCCGGCGCATTAG
>PXQK01000117.1:0-6506 GCA_003022085.1 Halobacteriales archaeon QH_10_65_19
GAGACTACGTCTCCCAGGCAGTCGGGCGTGGCCCGACAACGCTATGGTGTCACTCGTTCCGTGTGTCAGCCCGTGAAACCACCAGAAATGGTACCCGGTCCTGAAAATACTCACGCACGACCCTATCAGTATCAGTACACACGCTGTCCGTCCGGCACCGGCTGCTCGGGCTGGAGGTGAACCACGTCGCCGTTTTCGTCGTCGACGCCGATGACCAGACACTGACTCTCGAAACCGGCGATGGTGACGGTCCCGAGGTTGACGACTGCCACGACCTGTCGACCCGCCAGTTCGTCCTTCGCGTAGTTGTCGGTCAGCCCGGCGGCGGACTGTCGGGTCTCCCCGCCGAAATCGACCTCCAGTTTGTAGACGTCCTTGCGCGCCTCCGGGAACTCCGCGACCGACTGGAGGGTCCCAACGCGCATCTCGACGTCCTCCAGGAACTGTGCTGGCTCGATGTCCGCCTCCTCCATTCCCATATCCTGTCCCGTATCGGCGTGGGGACGTAGCTTCTGTGGTACAGGGCGTTACCTCTTTCGATACCAGTATGGTTATGACTGCCTGTCTCCAATCGGGTTGTGTTTCGACCATGGTTGTGGACCGTTTCGACGGGGATTTCCGCTCCGTCGAACCTCTCTACCTTGTAGGCGGCACGGAGGAACTCAGTGATACGTTCGACGACGAACTTGGATGGACCGTCGAGACAGTGTCGCCCGAACGGGTTGGCGACGCACTCGGCAGGGACGCACGCGGTGTGGTCTGTTTTCCGTCGGACTCGCACGACGGCGGATCGCTCGCTCCGGTTGTGGAGACGGTCGTCGAGACAGTCGTCGACTGCCCGGTTGCTGTTGTCGGCCAGGGAATCGACGCCCCGGCGGTGTACAGAGCGGGTGCGACAGGGGTCGTCCCGCTTTCTCCGAACGACTGCCCCGAGCTGGTCGCGGACCGTGTCGCGGCTCTCGTTGAGCGCGGGGACAGATCACCGTCGGCGGACGCCGACCCGGCTGGCACGACGAATGCCGAACTCGTGGACGCCCTCTCGACGGCGTTTCCCGACTACGCGTTCGTCTACGACAAGGACGGACAGTATCTGGACGTGATGACCGGCCGACGGACCGACAACACACTGTACACCGACGAGGAACTGCTCGGTCGGCAGGTCCACGATCTCTTCGACGCCGAAACAGCCGACAGCATCGTGGCGGCCATCCGGGAGGCGCTGTCGACCGGCGACGTACAGACGCTCGAGTACGCCCTCGACCGCCAGGACGGTGTCTCCCGGTATCGGGCCCGGATCGCGCCGCTGTCGGAGCCGTACGACGGACGTCCGGCGGCGGTGTTGGCCGCGCGCGACGTCACGGAACGCCGCCGCGGCCAGCGGATCCGCCGGCAGCTCCTGTCTCACACCCGGGAGATGATGGCCGCCGAGTCGCGCGAACAGCTCGCACGGATCGTCTCCGAGGCCGCCAGTTCGGTTCTCGGTCACGAACTGAACGTGGTCTACCTCCGGGAACCGGACGAGGACAGGCCGCTGACCCCCGCCGCCTGGTCGGAGCGCGTCGGAGACGTCCTGGACGGACCGCCGTCGCTGACGGGTGACGGGCCGGTCAGCGAGGCGTACCGCAGCGGCGAGCCTGCGATCCACGACGACCTCACTGGGGTAACGGACAGGCCCGCCGACCGGTACGCGCCGGTCGCGTCGCTGATCGCGGTCCCGATCGGCGACCGCGGCGTCCTCGCGGTCGGCGCGACCGAACGCGGGGCGTTCACCGAGGCCGATATCGACCGGTATCGGCTGCTCACGGTCAGCGCCGTGACGGCGTTCGACCGGCTGGAACGGACGGTCGACCTCCGGCGATACGAGACACTGTTCGAGACCGTCCGGGACATGGTGTACGTCCTCGACGAGGACGGGTTCGTCGAGCTGGTCAACGAGCCGCTGGCCGAGGCCGTCGGGTACGACAGCGATGCACTCGAAGGGAAGCATGCGTCGACGTTCGTGACTGACGGGACGGCACGGGAGATCGAGCACCTGACACTCGATCTGGTTGTGGCGCCCGACGACGTTAGCAGCACCTGCGAAGGGACACTCCGCGCCCGCGACGGGACGGAGACGCCGGTCGAGATCGAGCTATCAGTCCTGCCCCACGAGGGAGAGTTCCGCGGGACAGCGGGTGTCGTCCGGGACATCAGCGAGCGCCGCCAGCGGGAGGAGGAGCTGCGGGTGTTCCAGCGTGCGATCACGGAGGCGGGGATCGGCCTCGCGATGTACGGCGCCGACGGCCGGTTCGAGTACGTCAACGACCACTACGCCGATCTCCTGGACACGTCGCGCGATGCCCTCGAAGGAACACACATCTGGGAGGCGATCGACCCCCTGGACTCCGACACGTTTGGCCGCAGGTGGGCAGCGATCGACGCCGGCGACACGGAGACCAGGGGAACAGAGCACGTGCGCGGCGACGACTCGACCGTCCCGGTCGAAACAGTGACCACCGCCGTGGACATCGATGGGGTGCGCCACCACATCCTGACCGTGCAGGACGTCACCGACCGCCGCGAACGGCGCCAGCAGACGGAGGCGCTGCACCGCATCTTCCGACACAACCTCCGGAACGACCTCACGGTCGTCAAAAGCCACGCGGCCATCCTCTCGGCGGAGCTGCCGGCGGCGTACGAGGAGCACATCGACGCAGTTATGGAGAAGGCCGAGCAGCTGGTCGACCTCACAGAGACCGCGACCGATGCCAGGAAGGTGCTAGAGCACGACACCAGCCGGATGCCGGTCGACGCGGCCCGACTGATCCGAGAGCAGATCCGTGACCTCCGGTCGCGGTTCGACGTGACGGTTGGGGCAGACCTGCCGGACGCACAGCACGTGTGGGCCGACGCAATGTTCGAGGTCGCACTCAAACACCTGCTCACAAACGCGGTCGAACACCACGACCCCGAGACACCGCGGGTGTGGGTACGGATGTTTCCCACGCCGAACCGCGAGGACTGGGTGACGATCGAGGTCGCCGACGACGGCCCCGGAATTCCCGACATCGAACGCGAAACGCTCGCGGCCGGCGAGGAGAACCCGCTCCAGCACAGCGTCGGCCTCGGTCTCTGGATCGTCCGCTGGATCGTCTCCCGGTACGGCGGTGATCTCTCGTTTCACGACCGGGAGCCCCAGGGGAGCCGGGTCCGGATTGCGCTCCCGAGGGTTCCGGCCCATGTGCTCGACGACCGGCCCGCGGAGGGACCGGCGTGACAATAACGCACGAACGCCGGCTCAGCGGGGCAGTCGTCGTCCTCGTCGGGTTTCTCGTCGCGACCGTCCCGGTGTTCGATATCTACGACGACGTCGCGAACCAGGGCGATCCACTGATCACGGCGCTCGTCGAGAACTTCCCGGTTCTGGCGCTCACCGCCGGGATCGTCGCCAGCGGTCTGTGGCTCGCAGCTTCGGACTGGTCGGGCCGGTACGCGCGGACAGTCGCGAGCGCGACCGTCGCCAGCACCCTGGGAGTGACACTGCTGATCACGCTGATCGTGTTCGTGCAGCTGCGCCTTCAGGGGGAGCTGAAGCCGTTGATCATCGCGGCGGACGCGGTCATCATCGGCGCGATCGGCGGTGTCATCGTCGGCATCCAGACTGCCCAGCAACAGCGGGCCGTCGACGACGCCCGGCGACAGCGCAACCGTGCAAGGGCGCTGTTCGAGAACCACAGGGACGCTGTCGCGATCGTCAGGCAGGAGGGCGACGATCCGGTTGTCGCCGACGTCAATGGGGAGTTCGAGGCGACGTTCGTGTCCGACGCGGCGGGGCTCGACGGCCTTGACGCGCTGAAAGCGGCGGCGGAATCCGACGCGGACCGGGACGGCGTCGATCCGGCGTCCGGCGACGCGGTGCGTCGAGAGGTGACCTGTGACACCGTCGGGGGCGAACGGGAGTTCCTCCGCCAGACCGTGCCGATCCACTCGACCGCCAGCGTCGCCGAGGCGTACGTCGTCTACACCGACATCACGGCACAGAAAGAGCGGGAGTATCAGCTCGAGTTCCTCAACAGCCTCCTCAGACACCACATCCAGAACGGGATGACGGTGATCCGCTCCCGCGCGGCACACCTAAGGGACACCCTCGACGGTCGCGAGGCGGCGTTCGCCACCACCATCGAGGACCGCAGCGACGACCTCGCGGGGTTGACCGACCGGTTCAGGGTGATGCTGGACGCACTGACCGGCGATGTCGACGAGGAACTGGGTGCAGTCCCGCTCGCTGCTGTAGTCGACGAACAGGCGGCGGCGCTGGCGACCGCCCACCCTGGGGCGGAGGTCACGACGGACGTGCCCGACCTGTCCGTGCGTGCAGACGCGCTCTTGGAGAACGTCGTCTGGAACCTCCTGTCGAACGCGATCAAACACAACGACGCCGAGACGCCCGCAGTGACGGTGACTGCCGAGGACCGCGGCGACACCGTTCGTCTTGCCATCGCCGACAACGGACCCGGCGTCCCCGACGAGTTGAAGGACTCCATCTTCCGCCGACAGGCGTCCGGCGTGCAGAACGATGTCGGATCCGGGTTCGGTCTGTTCTTCGTCGACAGCATGGTCACACGCTACGGCGGGGACGTGTGGGTTGAGGACAATACCCCAGAGGGGGCGGTGTTCGTCGTGTCGCTACCGAAACCGGCGTGATGCTGTGGTCCCGCACCCGCGTGGGCAGTCCCGACAGATCCCGGGACGTGTTCTGTCACAAGACACAAACCCCGGCGGTGCGACTATCGGGTGACCGCTATGTCCAAGACAGAGACGGACGCACCCGTAGTGCTGGTGGTCGACGACGACGAAGAGATAATCGAGACGTACGACCTCTGGCTGGGTGAGGAGTACAGGCTGCGGACGGCGACCGACGGCGAGACGGCTCTCGCCCGCCTGGACGAGGACGTCGACGTGGTGTTGCTCGACCGGCTGATGCCGGGGATGTCCGGCGAGGAGGTCCTCGCGGCGATCCGCGACCGCGGGATCGACTGTCGCGTGGCGATGGTCACCGCCGTCGAACCGGACGAGGAGGTCGCGGAGATGCCCTTCGACGCGTACGTCACGAAGGCACTCGAACGGGAAGACGTCCGCCAGACGATCGAGCGACTGGTCGCCCGCTCCGAGGCCGACGAGGTCGTCCGTGAACACTACGCGGTCGCGGAGAAGCTCGCCGCTCTCGAAGAGGGGCTGACCGACATCGAGCTCGCAGACAGCGACGAGTACCAGCAGCTCCGCGAGCGGTTCGAAACGCTCGACGCGCGACTCTCGTCGACGTCGGTCGATCGCGACAGGCTCGTCAACGTGATGTCCGACCTCTCACCGGCGGCGACGGCGGACCCGGGGACGGGTGGGGAGGAGCGTCCGAAAACGGACCACCCTCCGGGACCAGCGACGGACCCCGATCCCGACCCGGACGCGTACGACCTGCTGGACTGGTCGGATGCCGACGCAGTCCGGCCGGTCGCGCCGGGCACGACGTTGTTGGTTGCTGCACCGATGACGGTCGGCCAGGAGTTTCTCGCCCAGTCCCTCGAGTACGGGCTCGCACGCAGTGAGGGCGGTCTGGTGATCGCGACCGACGACTCGGCGGCCGCGGTCGTCCCGGCGGTCGACGCGTCGACTGAGCATCTCAAGGTTGTCGACTGTCGGAGCGACGCCTCGGGGTTCGACGCCAGGGGGAACGTCGTCGTCCAGGACGTCGATACGCCTCGGAACCTCACCGACATCGGGATCGGTTTCACGAACGCAGTCGGGGAGTTCGAGGAGATGGGCGTCGATCGTGCCCGGTGTGGGCTGCTCTCGCTGTCGGTGATCCTCTCGTACGTCGACCAGGAGACTGCCTACCGACTCTGTCAGACGCTCTCCCGGGGCCTCGCGGAGGAGGGGTTCGTCGGACTGTTTCTCCTCGACCGGAACGCACACGATCAGCAGACAGAGCAGACGCTCCGGCGGGCGTTCGACGGCCTGATCGACAGCCGACGGATCGAGGACGGCGACGAGACCGAACACGAACTCCGGGTCCTTGGCGTCGGAGGCGTCTCCTCCGACTGGGTCCGGCTCTGATCCCGGTCCCGACCCCAGTCATAGTGGTTGTTGTGACTCTTTACCGCCGGGCAGACAGACTACCGACGGTTCAAGCCCCGAGACACCTGTTTTTCTGGGGTACTCTGAAAATAATCACAACAACCACTATCAGGGCGTGTAGTAGTACTCGCCGGCGGTTTTCTGCTCGCGGTCGAGCTGGCTGCCGGGCTTGTTGATCCGGGGGCGAGAGGTCCGCTCGTCGCGGCGGAACGTGATATCCAGATTGGCGAGGAACTCGTTCATGCCAGCGCGCATTCCCTGCGGGGGGGCGGCGTGGCCGTGTGCCGCGGGCTCGCCGTCGAACACGAGCAGCCGATCGGAGAGCAGGTCGATCATGTAGATGTCGTGGTCGATCACCATCGCCGTCGCGTCGTGGTTCTCGGCGTAGCGGCGGA
>PXQK01000117.1:6599-13064 GCA_003022085.1 Halobacteriales archaeon QH_10_65_19
GGCAATGGCGACCCGCTGGCGTTCGCCGCCGGAGAGGTCGGTGAGGTGTTGCTCCATCACCCGCTCCAGCTGGAGGGGCTGGGCAATCTCTGTGTTCCAGTAGGACGTGCCGAAGTCGTCGGTGATCGACGCGAGAAAGGCGTCGACGCGGATCGACTGATCGATCTCGATGTACTGTGGCTTGTAGGCGATCTCCAGTGACTCCGCGACCGTGCCCTTGTCGGGATCGAGTCGGCCGGCCAGCAGCTTCGCGAACGTCGACTTGCCGATGCCGTTGGGGCCGACAACGCCCAGCACCTCGTTCTCGTGGATCTCGCCGCCCGCGACCGACAGCGAGAACTCCCCATCCCCGTAGCTCTTCTGGAGTGCGGGGTAGGAGACGACGACGTTGCTCGCCGCCGCGGTCCGGGGGGCGTGCTCCTCGAACTCGATGTCCGTCTCCCGTATCCGCATGTTCTCGTTCTCGAGGTAGCCCGAGAGGTACTCGTTGATGCCGTTCTTGACCGACTTCGGTGGGGTGATGATACCGAACGCACCCGGCTCGCCGTAGCCGACGTGGATCGCGTCGGCGAGCAGATCGAGGATCGCCAGGTCGTGCTCGACGACCAGCACCGACCGGCCCTCCGCCTCGGTGAGTTCCCGTACCAGCCGGGCGACGGTCATCCGCTGGCTGATGTCCAGATACGGCGTGATCTCGTCGAGGAAGTAGAAGTCGGCGTCGCGTGCGAGCGTCGCCGCAATCGCGACTCGCTGGAGTTCGCCGCCGGATTCCCGTGTCTTCCCGTCGAACTGGTCTGGGATCTGGTCGACGTACTGGGGTTTGCGCGCCACTGTCACGTCACCGTCGCGCATCGATGCGAGATACTCCTGGAGCGCCGTCCCCCTGTAGGCGTCGAGTATCGTCCTCCAGTCGGGCTCCGAGCCGACGTCGCCCAGGTTGGGTGCGAGTTCGTTGGCCAGAATCTGGACCGCGGTTGTCTTGCCGATCCCGTTCGGGCCGAGGATGCCGGTGACACGGCTCGCCTCCGGCGCGGGCAGACCGTACAGGGCGAAGGCGTTCTCGCCGTAGCGGTGGACCGGATCCTCGTCGAGTTCCTGTGGGAGGTTGAGGATCCGGATCGCGTCGAACGGGCACTTCTCGACACAGATGCCACACGACTCCCCCAGGCAGATCTCCTCCGAGATCCAGATCTGGTCGTCCGTCCCGGCGTAGGGTTCGCCCTCCTCGTAGTGCTCCCCGCGGGTAATGATACACTCCTTGCCCGTCCGGTTCGGCGGACAGAAGTTCGCACACTCGTAGTTGCACCTGTCGGGTTGGCACTGCTCCAGGTCGACGACCGCGATGCTATCGTCTGCCATGCTACTGTAAGGAACCCGCAGTCATCAGGATGCCCCAGGTGACAAACCAGAGCGTGAACGTCATGAAGCCGATGTACAGCTGGTCTTTCGTCCCGAAGTCGCCTGTGTCGATGCTGACGAGCTTGTAGATAGGGTACTGGATGATAACCGCGACCAGCAACACCAGCACGCCGGTGATGTCATCCGGGGCGGTCGCAACGAGGTGGGCGACAATGCCAGCGGCCAATCCGGCGACTGTTGCGGCGGTCGTCACGGTGATACTCCGGATGTAGGGGCTGACGCCGTCGCCCGTTTCCGTCGCCATATTTCATTGTCAGCCACCAGCCCTAAAAAGACGTTCGTTTGACGCGCTCGCGCTGGCAGGCGGCAGCCGGGGGAGGAATCTCGTTCGCAAAGTCTTCGGGCGATATCACAATCTGTTTCTGAAAAGAGTCACGCACGACCGTATCAGCGAGTGCTCGAAACGGTCAGTGAGCCGAACAGCTGGAACAGCGCCTGAACGTCGCCGACAGATATGCCCGGCGGTTCCCGCTCGTCGAAGTTGAACGCCTCGGGGTTGTTCTGGACGACGTCGGAGTCGCGGTTCTGGAAGAAGATCTGGACGTCACCGATAGTAAACTCGTCGTTGCCGTCGATGTCCTCGTAGAGACTGTCACCGTCGATATCCTGTGGCGGGTCGTCCTGCCCCGGTAGCGCGGGTGGTCCGGCCTCTTCAGAGACGGTCAGCGTCGCGCCCGTCGCGCCTCCGACAGTGTACGGGTTGCCGTCTCCATCATTGATTTCGGTCACTGCCAGGTCCAGTGACGTCTCTCCCTCGGTGTCGGCGGATTCAACAGCAATTTCCGCGAGGGTAATCTCGGACGCAGCATCGAACTGCACCAAGCCACTGAGAGAGACGCTACTCCCGTCTTCTGCAATCTCAATCTCGAAGAGGCCCGCACTCTTCTGGAAGGCCCTGGCGTCGACAATCTCGGCAACGTCTGTGTCCTCGATCGTGATCTCCGTGTCGTAACTCCCCACACCGTTCGTGGTCCCCTCGGCAACGAGATCGTAGGCCCGCGTGGCCCCGGGCGGGACGTCCGCCTCTCCGGGCTGGAGCGACAGATCGACAGTGCCCTGCGATGGTTCGTCGCGGACCTCGACTGTGTAGGTGAGTTCCACGGTCCGGCCGTCGTCGAGGGAAACCTGTGCGATAACACCGTACTCGCCCGGTTCCGAGAAGGCGTGTTCGGTCTGGAATCCGCTCCCAGTCGTCCCGTCGCCGTGATCCCACTCGACAGCCGTCGGGTTGGCGTCGTACTCGCTGACAATCGCCGACACATCGATCTTGAACCGAACCGGAGTGTCGACCACTATGGAACTGTCGTCGCCATCACCTGGAATTGTCACCACGGGAGTCGAGTTCCCGCGGGTGACGTTCAACAGCCCATCCGACGGGGTCAGTGGATTGGACGTGGTTCCCTGCGGCCGGAGTGAGTACGGATCTCCGGTCTCGTCTTCCAGCACGCCCACGTCCACAGATATGTTCGACTTTCCGACGTTTGCCCCCTCGGCTTCGAGCAGTCCGATCGTCGTGTTGACGTAGTTGTTGGCCGTGTCCATGCCGCCGGCATCGATGGTCACCCAGTCGGAGTCGGAGCCCGGCTCGAACTGGACGGTGTCACGCGTGGGGCTTCCAGACACTGTGAAATCGGTCAGCGTGCCGATCGGCGGGCGGTCCAGGCTGATGTTGACCGCGTACGTGCCGACCCCGCCGGAGACGTTCCCGACAACGAGTTTGTAGTAGGTCGTCTCGCCGACTGTGATGTTGCGCTCGAACGGTTCGAGTTCGACGCGAGGTTTCGCCACCTCGATGATCGTCTGCTCTTCGATAGTGGCGGTCTGACCCGACTCGTCCGTGTAGTTGACCCGCGTCGTCACCGGATACGTGCCCGCTTCGTCGGGCACGTCGAAGCAGAGCCGCTCGCTCCACTGCGAGCGGTAACTTTCGCTCAGGGTCCCGATGAGGTGTTCGTCGTCGTGAGCACTCGATCCGATGCAATCGCCGAGGGCCGAATCGCTCTCGATAAACGCGCGGATACCGTGGACCGGCGATCCGGTCGCGTCGATCTTGGCATCGAAAGATTGGGTCATACTCGACCGCGGTTCGACGACGATCCGATCCGGGACGTCAACTGACAACTCGGGATTCTCAGTAACGACGCGGATCTTCCCGTCGTAGTCCTGGCGGGCCTTGCTCCCCTGGAGTCCGATCCACATATTGTGGGGGTCAACCGTGACCTCCCACCCCGTGCCACGTTCGGACGGTGAGAGGTTGTCAACGACGAGGCGGTTGACGCTCTGGTTTCTGTCGGTGACAGAGTACCGCTTGGGGTCACTCGCCGGACCGGCGTAGAGGTCGACGTCGTTGACCAGCGTATCCGTCGTCGCGGCATCGCCCGGCGGATCCAGCCACGACAGCGAGACGACGACCTTCTCGGCATCGCTCGCGACGTCGAACTGGTGTGTGTTCGCCGTCGGGATGGGCGGCCTGAGGTCGCCCTGGTAGTATATCTGCCTGCTCTCGTAGCTGTTGTTGTAGAGCATGTTGTGGGCGTCGATGGCGCCGTAGCCCTCGGCACGCTCGCTCGGGTTGGGATTCTGGACCGGCCCGGCCGCCGCAACCATCGCCGCCTTCATCTCGGCGGCGTCCGGGTCCCGGTTGGGGTACTCGTCCTCGTACAGCGCCGCGACGCCGGAGACGTGCGGCGTTGCCATACTGGTGCCGACTTTCGTCCCGTACGTGCTGTTCAGGATAGCGCTCGTGATCCGGGCGCCCGGCGCGTTGATGTCGGGTTTCTGGCGGCCGTCGTTGGGCCCGGTCATGTTGTTCAGCCAGGCGACGTTGTTCATCGCATCCGTGACTCTGCTACCGTCGTTGAGTGCGCCGACTGAGATGGCGTTTTTCGCAACGGCAGGAGTGTTTGCGAACTGCTCGCGCGGATCGCTCGAATTCCAGTTCCCGTTTGCGACGACGAGAGTCGACTGGGGGTGGTTGCGTGCCCACTTATCAGTGAACTGATCGTTGGACGTGTACCGGCCGGTGAAATCGCCACTCCCCCAACTGTTGCTGATAATGTCTGTGCCGTTGTCGTGGACCCGCTGGAACTGATTCTCTCCGAGGCCACGGGCGACAATAAGCGTCACCCCGGGCGCGACGCCGACGAGCGACTCTCCACCGACGGTCGACCTGCCGGCGATTGTACCCGCAACGTGGGTTCCGTGGTCGTTATACCTCCATCCGAAGCGATCAGCCTCAGGATAGTAGTCGCTGTCGTTTTTGTCGTAGCTGTCGACGATGTTCACTCCCGAGAAGTGGGGATGACCGTGTTCGATGCCAGTGTCGACGACGCCAACGCGGACGTCGCTGCCGTTGACAGAGAACTCACTGCCATGGGCGCCAGCCATCGTGACGCTCTCTGCGAGCGACGGCTCGGGTTCGTCGAAGGGTTCGATCCAGCGGACGGTCTCGCGCTGCCCGAGGTCACGGATCTGTGTGGGGGTCAGTTCCCCGCGGTAGGTCCGCTCGCGGACCCGTTCGAGTCCGAGGCTGTCAGCGCGGTCAGGGATCGGCACGAAAGATTGCACGATCACCCTGATCTCGGTGTCGGTCTCCCCGAGTCGGTCGGCAAGCGCCGGGGGACGCTTCCACTCGGGGTTGATGGCAGCCACGGCCCGGACGGACTCGAGCTCGGCGACGTCTTTGAGGTTGTCCGTCGGAATCCCGGCGTAGTAGGTGCGGTCCGCCAGAACGGAGTGGTGCCGATAATCAATCGACTGCAGGTAGTCGAGTTCTTCGTCGGTAGGGGCTCCGCGGAACTGAACGACCGCCCAGACGCGCTCGCGGCCGGTGTCAGTGAGAACCGGGTCGAGACCCTCCGCAAGTTCGACGGATCCCGACAGGAACGGAATGGCGAATCCGCGGTCGGGTTTCTCGGTGGTGAACTCTGGATCCGGTTCGGGCCCGGCACCCATCGAGATCGGTCTGGGTTCGGCCTCATCCCGGTCGGCGGAGACGGTGACGATCCGCGTCAGCGAGGCGGTCCCGCCCTGGTTGTCGGTGACGGTCAGCCGGACTTCGTGGTCGCCTTCCTCGGCAAACGCGTACTCGACGGTTGGGTTGGCTGAGACAACTTCTCCATCGACGCGCCACTCGTAACTGACGACCTCACCGTCCCGGTCCGTCGCTTCGATGGCGTCGAGAACCACCGTCTCGTCGGGGAGCGGTTCCGCAGGTGACACTGTGAACGTCGCGACGGGCGGATCGTTTTCATCGGTGTCTTCCACTGTTTGTGTCGCCCTGCTCTCGGCCACGACAGCCGTATCAGCTGGCTCGCTCGCGGCTGCCGGTGTGAGAACCAGTGTGCCGGTGACCATCGACAGGACGATTATCACTGAGAGGGTGACTGCCCGAATCTGTGTCATACGAACTCACCTCTCGAAGACAGCCGGGGACGAAACCCTTGACTCCTGAATTGTCCAGAGTACAGTCGTTCAGTTGTAGTTCTCGCACCGTTGCGGTCGGTTGGTACGCGTTCACACATTTTTAGCCCAGTGTCGTCCGGTCACACCCGGTTGCATACGCCGGGCACACCCAAGGACCGTTAGTGTACCCAGAGTATCCACCAACAAATATATTTTTTATACTGTGTTTTATATTGATCCTCGCAGTAATGGATTATTGTGATCTATGTGATGTGGAAAGCCACGGGGTGTGATAAGGTTGTGCGTGATTATTTGGCTCCGTTCGCGCGACACGTCACCTCTTCGAGCCCCACCATTCCTGTCTCTGCACACGTCGACATGAGGTCCCCCAGCCCGAGTGCCTCGATTTCGTCATCGCTGAGCGAAACGATCGCTTCTCGCATATGCGAACACATGACAGAAGCATGCCAAATACTAACGGGCGAAACCTGATGATAGCGAAAAGAATTGCAAAGGCAATTTATGAGACGGAAGCCCCCGACCGCTCGACGAAGACGGTCGACGCAAGCACTTCGCGGGCGGTGTCTTCACGAGCACAGCGAGCGAAGCGAGCGCGAACGTTGAAAGCCGAGCGTAGCGAGG
>PXQK01000118.1 GCA_003022085.1 Halobacteriales archaeon QH_10_65_19
TCGTTCGAAAATCTTCGATTTTCGTGATCACGAGAATCTTCGATTCTCGGACGACGAGGCGAACGGAGTTGAGCGACCTGGGGCTTTCACTCCACAAACTTATTGTGTAACCGTCATGCCGAGTTCCTCAAAAGTTTCCCTGAGTTACTACATACGGTCGTGCGTGAGTACGTGGAGATTTCCACCCCGGAATCGTGCTGAAACGCGTGAATACACCGGTTTGCGTGTCTTGCCATTCTACAGAGTCACGTCCGACAGTATCAGAACCGGTCCACCCCGAACAGTCCGATCTCGTGGTCCGTCTCGCCGTTGACCACCAGGTCCGCCAGTATCTCCCCGACCACACTGGCGAACTTGAACCCGTGGCCGGAGAACCCGGCGCCGACGGCGATCTGCTCCCGGTCGGGGAGCGTGTCGACGATGAAGTGACCGTCGGGCGTGTTTGTGAACAGACAGGTAGCCAGCCGCATCGTCGGCCCGGCACCGGCGGGGAAGTACCGGTCGGCGTAGGCCCGCAGCAGGCGCTCGTCGGCCGGCCGCGGCTCGCGGTCCATCGCGTCCGGGTCCACGCGCTCTTCTCGGTGGTTGAACTTGCCGAACTTGAAGCCGGGCACGTCGTAGCGTGGCAGGCCGTAGTAGTGGCCGTCGTGGGCCCCGTGGACGAAAATCGGGAAGTTGCGCGGTTCGAACCGTTCCGGTGCCGTCGGCTGGAGCCAGGCCAGCACCTGCCGCTGGGCCACGGCGTGTTCCGCCAGCTCTGGGACGAGTTTCGGCGCCCACGCGCCAGCGGTCACGACCACCTGTCCGGCCTCGTAGCTCCGCTTGCTGGAAGTGACCCGGACATCGCCGCTCCGGAGCGCCGTGATCTCCTCGACACGCTCGCGTGCCCGGATCTCGGCGCCCGCCCTGTGTCCCGCCTCGACGTGTGCCACGATACACTGCTCCGGGTCCAGGAACCCGCCGTCCGGCTGGTAGACTGCGCGGTGGCTGTCGGGCAGCTCGTAGCCGGGGAACCGATCGTTGACGGCCGTTCCCGACAGCAGTTCGTGGTCGATGTCGTGGATCTGGCAGGACTCCCTTGTTCGTTCGAACACCTGTCCCCCCGACGGGCCGGCGGTGATACCACCGGTGACGGACAGGAGGTCCCGACCCGTCTCCGCTTCGAGGTCGTGCCACAGGTCGTAGGCCCGCCGAACGAGCGGGACGTACGCCGGGTCCTCGTACTGCGGTTTTCTGATTATTCTCGTGGTTCCGTGGGAGGAGCCCATGTTGTGGGGAATATCGTAGCGCTCCAGACCGAGGACGTCGGCACCGCGGTCGGCCAGGTGGTAGGCTGTGGCACTCCCCATTCCACCGATGCCGACGACGATCACCTCGTACCGTTCGCCCATAGACTTTCTTCGTCCGGGCGGTGAAGTATCCACCGACGGGAGCTGCCCGGACCGCCGTTCCTGTCTGTGCCCACCGGCGAACAGATCAGCACCTACGAGGAGCACACGGACGAGGAGATCGACCGGACGCTGGAGACGGCCGTAGAGACGTTTCATACGGTCGTGCGTGATTATTTTCGAGCAGTGCACCACATATCGGCGTCTCAGCCCCCGAAACTAGGTATCTGTGACGGGCCGGCGGTAAAGAGTCACTGCGGGAACGGGAGGAGCTGCTGGCGAACGCGGCAGACGTCCTTCGCGAGAACAAAACGTTTTGAGCGTCGCATATAACATGAAGGTATGGCCCCCCCGGAAGCGGAGGACGGCACAGACAGAGTCGGGAACGCCGACCTGTTCCGGGAACTGTTCGACGAGGCGGTAATCGGTATCGCGGTAAACGAGATCATCACCGACGACATCGGGGAGCCTGTCGACCTGCGTTTTCTCGCAGTCAACGACGCCTTCAAGAGCTGTGCCGGCATCGAGGGGGACGTCGTCGAGGGGAAGTGCCTCACCGAGGTGCTCCCCGGGATCGAGAAGTCGTCAGTCATCGAGACGTGTGGCGACGTGGCGCTGAACGGGGTGAGCGTCTGGTTCGAACAGTACGCGCGGCCGCTCGACCGGTTCTACGAGATTTCGGCGTTCCCGCTCGGCGACAAGCTGTTCGCAACGACACTGGTCGACATCACCGAGCGCAAGGAGCGCGAGCGCGAACTCGAGCGGTACGAGGCAATCCTGGACGGGATGGAAGACGGGGCTCTCATCGTCGACAGCGAGTACCGGATCGAGTACGCCAACCAGGTTGTCGCCGAGTTCTTCGAGATGTCACTGTCGGATCTCCGGGGCTACCAGCTGTTCCAGGATCTGGACTCGTACGTTCGTAACGAGGCGACAATGCAACGCCTCGAGCGGACCCTCGACGGACTGTTCGAGGCACCAGCCGACGGTACCGACCCGGTGAAGATCGAGCTCCCGCTACAACTTCCGGCCGGGGATGTCACGGTCGAAGTCCACTGTTCCACGCTGTCGCTGGAGGGCGGGAGACGGGCAGTGCTGATCGCCAGAGACGTCACCGAACGCAAGCGGCACAAGGAGGAGATCACGCGGACGAACGAGCGGCTCGATTCGTTTGCGGGCCGGCTGGCACACGAGCTCCGGAACCCGCTGACAGTCATTTCGTCACGGCTGGCCCTGGCACGCGAGACCAGCAACGACGAGCACTTCGACCACCTCGAACGGTCGCTCAACCGGATGGAACGGCTGATCGACGACCTGCTGGTGCTTGCTCGGGAAGGAGAGTTACATATCGACACACGGCCGGTGAATCTCGGGACGGTGGCGACGATGTGTTGGGAGGTTATCCGGAGTCCGAACACGAACATCGAGATCGAAACTGACACGCACCTCTTGGCTGACGAGAACCGCCTCTGTCAGCTTCTCGAGAACCTCTTTCGCAACGCGGTGGAACACGCCGGGGAGGATACGACTGTCGTCGTCGGCGACCTCGAAGACGGCTTCTTCGTCGAAGACGACGGCGGGGGGATCCCNNNNTTACGATTGTCCGCAAGGTGGCTCATATCCACGGCTGGTCGGTCACCGTGACCGACGGCACTGATGGCGGCGCGCGCTTCGAGTTCCGGGGCGTTCGCTTTACCGGTGAATAATACTGACGGACGAAAATCCGGGATTTTTGCCCGCCAGTATTGAGCGGGTGATTCCGCATTGTTCGGGCCGTTCACGGGTCGCTCCGCTTCCCGCTTACTTTTCGAGGTGTCGCTCCGACGAGACGTGTCGGTACTGCGCTTCCCCGATGTCTCACCCCGGAGCCGGTCGATCCCGGAGCCAGTCGATCCCCGGGGAGTTTATAACCCAGGGAGGGGTATAGAGGGGTATGGATCTCTCGGTAGTGGTCCCGACACTCAACGCCCGCGAGGAACTTACGGGTTGTCTGGACACGCTGACCGAGCACGCGCCGGACACGGAGGTCGTCGTCGTCAACGGTCCGTCCTCGGACGGGACAACGGGGATGGTGCAGGAGCACGAGGGTGTGGACGTTCTGGTCGAGGTGGCAGACCGAACGGTCAACGTGGCACGGAACGCGGGTATCGACAGGGCCAGCGGAGACGTGATCGCGTTCGTCGATCACACGCTCAGGGTGAGCGAGCGGTGGAGTTCTGCGATCGAGTCGGCGCTTGCGGACGCCGACGGCACGACCGGGCCGACGGGGAACCGCGGGGACAGCCCGGGTAACGGGCTCTCACCGGAGTCGCGGACGATCGCCGGTCGTGAGGTGACCTACTTCGATCCGGGCAACGTGGCCTTCGACCGCCAGGTGCTGGACGACCTGGACGGGTTCGACGAGTACCTGGCGATCGGGGGGTCACGGGACCTCGCCCACCGGTTCGCTGCCAGCGAGTACGAGATGACGTGGGCCGGGGATATGACAGCGACCGGCGGGCTCAGCGCCGACGGCGGCAAGCGGGAGCCCGACCGCAACTGGAAGTACCGCTCGCTGGCCTACCGGCTGGTCAAAAACTACGGCGTCAGACCCTCGGTCGGCTGGCGTCTGCTGTCACACGCGTGTTCGGACGCCGCGTCCGGCATCCGCTCGGTTGTCGGGGGCGACAGACAGCCCTCGTGGTGGCTCGGCAGCGGCCGGGACGTCGCCACTGGCCTGGTTCTGGGGTGCAAGGACGGCGTGGTCACACGGCGCCGGGACCGCACCGCACGCCGGAATCCGCGTGGCCGGTCCTCGCGGGCCGACCGGGCCGTGACGGTGTACGACTGGCGGTGACACTGTCACTCCTGCCAGCGCGCGTCGGCCAGTGTCCGCTGGACGGCGGTTTCACCGATCGATGTCGCCAGCGTCTCGTAGCCCGCACGCTCCCCCCGGTCGTCGGCGTCCGCGACCAGCCGGGAGACGATGAACTCGGGCGTCGACCGTCCCACGGTCTCGAACCGCGGCTGGTAGTCGACCTCGAGTTCCAGGTCGGTCGTCAACCCCTCGGCGAAGATGCCGTCCGTCCGCGCCTCGGCCGGGAGGGGTTCGAGGTCGTCCGCGAGGTGTGTCACGAAAACGCCGAGCGCCTCCCGGTCGACCGTTAGCTGTACCAGCCCGTGCAGCAGGTCCGCCGCGCTGCCGGGTTCGGTGATCGCCTCGAACTCGTCGACGAGCATCAGCGTCTTACCGCCCTCGGAGACCGGCGGCACGACCGACCGGAGCGTCGACTCCAGCACGCCGGCGTTGAAACTCGCGTGCCGGCGGTGGAACACCACCGTCTCGACAACGCCGACCTCGGCGTGGCGCGCCGGCACCGGGAGCCCCATCTGTGCGAGCAACTGCACCTGACAGAGCGTCTCTAGCAGCGTCGTTTTCCCGCCGCTGTTCGCACCTGTCAGTACTGCCACCCGGTCCTCAGGTGGTCGATTCGGACTCGACACCGGCATGTCGTGGTCGCCGACCGCGTAGGTGATGGGCTGAACCGACTCGTCGCCGTCAGCCAAAAAAAGGTTGCGGGCCCCGATCACGCCACAGACGTCCCGGTCGACGAACGACGGCCGCACCAGGTCGAACGCGATCGCGAACCGGGCGAGCGACGTCGACACCGCGATCTCCTCAACGGCGTCGACCGCCGTTTCGATCTGATCCGTCGCCGCGTCGAGCGTCTCGGAGAGCTCCGCGGCAACCGCCTCTTCGCGGCTTCTGACCTCGTCCCGGAGATCCGTCGCGAGCGTCCGCATAGTCTCTTCCAGGAAGTCCCGGGCGTCGGTCGCGCCGGTCGGCATCGCCTCGCGTACCTGCGAGACGTCGACGCCGGTCTCGTCTGTCACCTGTCGTACCAGTTCCCCGCGGAGTTGCTCGGTGCCGCGGGCCCCGTCCTGGACCCGCTCGAGGAGGTCCCCCGGCGTCGCGGCTGCGTCCTCGACACTTCCGAGCTGCTCGCGGAGCGAGTCGAGCCGGTCGTCGGCGCCGGATCCCACCCGGTCGCCGCCCCCGTTGAGGCCGCTCAACGCCGCAACCGCGTCGTCGAGCACGACAGGATCGAGGCCGGCAAGCGGCGCGAACACGCCGCCGTCGAGTCCGGCCTCCCGGAGCGCCAGCGCGGCTTCGACGGCCGCCCTGTCACCGCCTCCGGCGTCGTCGTACTCCCCGAAGGCAGCCAGGACGGCGCTCCGTTCGTCCTCCGAGAGCCCCTGCCAGCTGTCCCGGGCCTCCATCACGTCGTCGAGCCTGTCGATCATTGCCCCCCGGGTCGAGAGCGGCGTCAGGATCCGTATCCGGTCGGCCGCGTCCGCCGTGACGGCGAACTCCCCGAGCAGGTCCAGCAGCTGTTTGTAGACCTGGCGCGCGTCGCCGGTTGCCAGCAGGTCCATCGCCTCGCCGCCGTGGGCGTGTCGGAGGATACGGGTCGCCCGCCCGCGGGGCAGCCCCGCCCCGGTCAACGTCCGGATGTCCGTGGATTCGATGGCCCCGATCGACGCCTCGACGCCGAGTTCGGACGTCAGCAGGTCCCGGGTCTTCGGTCCGATCCCCCAGTAGTCCTCCAGTCGCATCGGGTTGATACTGTGTGGGAGACCTCTTAGTGATTGCCCACTCGGGCGAGAGTTTATATTCGAAAGCCAGACCAGAGACCCCATGCGTCGCAAACCCAATGCATTCGAAGATGACGAACGCGCAATCGAGGGACTGCCGATACGGCTCGTCATTGCGCTCGTGGTCGGGGTGGCGGCCCTGTCACTGATGATGAGTATGTTGTCGACGTTCGATAACTTCGGGAACACCGAGGTTACGACCGAGCACGATCAGAACCTCGTGACCCCCGATGGTGGGTCCTACGAGAATGTCACACTCAGCGTCGTGACCGACGACGGCGACCCCGTAGAGAACGCCGACATCCTGATCAGGAGCGGATCGCTGACACTCGCAGACGGGCCGATCGACCTACACACGGGCGAGAATTCCAACGAGGCAACACTTGCCTTCGGCGAGGGCGAGGACGAGGCCACACTCGACTTCCGCTCGGATCAGGACCGTGGCACGCTACAGGTAGAGGTACATCCACCGACCGACAGTGACTACGTCGACAACGACGACAACCCCGAGATAACGGTGGTCAAAGGATAAGGAGCATCGTACCGGACACGTCTGCCGCCGCGATAGACCCAATGTGACCCGGGAGCCGAACTGGCGCTCACACAGTCATGGTCCAACCTGGGGTCCGATGACCGCGGCCGGCGATAACAAACAGTTAGTGGCCGCTCCCCAACACGGAGGTATGGAGACACGCTCGATCGCGGATCTCGGACCGGACGAACGGCGGGCAATCTTCGACCGCGCGAGCGGCGTTGACGCCGTTCGGCAGGACGTACAGGGGATTGTCGACCACGTCCGCGAAGCAGGCGACGTGGCGCTACGGGAGTACGCCGAGGAGTTCGACGACGTCTCGATCGGCAACGTCGACGTCACCGACAGGGCGGAGCGCGCTGTCGATCAGGTCGACGACAGCGTCCTGTCGGCGATCGAGGACGCTGCCGAAAACATCCGCGAGTTCCACCAGCGACAGCGGCCCGAGGACTGGCGGGAGTCGTTCGACGGACGGGAGCTCGGCCGGCGGTTCCGGCCGCTCGAGAGCGCAGGTGTGTACGCGCCCGGCGGCACTGCCAGCTACCCGTCGAGTGCGCTGATGGGCGTGATCCCGGCGGACGTTGCCGGCGTCGAGCACATCGCGGTCGCAACGCCGCCTGCGGAGACGCTGCCGCCGGCGACGCTGGCGGCGATCCACGTCGCCGGCGCTGACGCAGTCTACCAGGTCGGCGGCGCGCAGGCGATCGCCGCTCTCGCCTACGGGACCGAGACCGTCACGGGCTGTGACATCGTCGTCGGGCCGGGCAACAGGTGGGTGACCGCCGCGAAGGCAGAGGTGCGAGGAGATGTCGGGATCGACTTCCTGGCCGGGCCCAGCGAACTGCTGGTGGTCGCCGACGGGACTGCCGACCCGGAGCTGGTCGCGGCCGACCTGGTCGCACAGGCCGAGCACGACACCGACGCCGCCGTCGCCGCTGTCACAGCCGACGAGGAGCTCGCCGAACGGATCGCCGACGCCGTCGAGTCGCGGGCGACCGACCAGCCGCGCGAAGCGGTCATCAGCGGCGCGCTCGACAACGAGGCCAGCGGCGTCTTTCTCGCACGCTCGATGAGCGAGGCGACGCTGTTCGCCGAGGAGTACGCGGCCGAGCACCTCGCGATCCTCGCCGCGGACGAGGAGGCGCTGCTCGACCGGATCGACAGCGTGGGATCGGCCTTTCTCGGCCCCGACAGCCCGGTCGCGGCCGGCGATTACGCCAGCGGACCGAACCACGTGCTCCCGACCGGAGGCGGCGCGCGCCGCGTCGGTGGGCTCTCTGTCGAGGCGTTCCTGCGCTCCTCGACCGTCCAGCGGCTCTCACGCGACTCGCTCGCCGAGGTCGCGGAGACGATCACGACGCTGGCGCGCACAGAGGGGCTGGAGGCCCACGCCGAGAGCGTCGAGCACCGGTTCGGGGAGTGATCACCCGGCGCCCGTCCCGACGCGGGATCGATTACTTAAGTTGGATGGCGACGTTACCTGTTGGTAGTGACAGATCCGATTCCGACAGGCTGTGAGCCGGTGGACGACCTCCTGGGCGGCGGGTTCGAGCGGGGAGGTGTCACCCAGGTGTACGGGCCGCCCGCCGCGGGAAAGAGCAACCTCGTACTGTCAGCGGCCGTTGAGGCGGCCACAGTGGGGGAGTCGTCGCTGTACATCGACACAGAGGGGCTCTCCGTCGACAGGATGGAACAGATCGCGAGCGCGCACCCCGGAGAGGACCTCGACGGGATCGCCTCCCACATCATCGTTACGGAGGCACTCACGTTCGATGAGCAGCGCGAAGCCGTCCAGGACGCCTCGGAGTTCGCCGACCGGGTCGACCTGATCGTTCTCGACAGCGCGACCGGGTTCTACCGGCTCGAACGCACCGAGCAGGACGGGGCCGAGGCGCTCCGGGCGGTCGCACGCCAGATCACGCACCTCCTGTCGCTGGCCCGCAAACACGACATCGCCGTCGGGTTCACCAACCAGGTGTACACCGATCCCGAGAGCGAGACCACCAGCGCACTCGGCGGTCACACGCTGGACCACTGGTCGGCGGTTATCCTCCGTCTCGACCGGTTCCGGGGTGGGAACCGCCGGGCGACACTCGAAAAACACCAGTCCCGGGAGGCCGGTGAAACTGCCCAGTTCAGGATCACCGGGGACGGTCTCGAAGGCGGGGCGCCGGGACGGTAGCGCCTTCCCGCCTCGGGGCGATCAGTACAGCAGGTCGTCGTCCGACTCGGCCATGTACAGCGTGCGGGCGGCGATGTTGACGGTATGGTCGCCGACCCGTTCCAGGTCGCGGATCGTGAGCAACAGCCGCTGGACGTCTCTCATCAGCTCTGTGACTCGTTCGTCGCCGTCGACATCCTCCCGCGCGATCAGGTCGCGGGCGACGGTTTCGGAGGTATCCTCACACATCTCGTCAACGACGTCGTCCTCCTCCGCGATCTCGTAGCAGGCACCGGGATCCTGGTCCGCGTACGCCTCCATGGCCGCTTCGAGCATCTCGGTGACGCGGTTGCCGATCGCCTGGACGTCCACTCCCGGGAACATATCCTGCTCGGCGTCGTGTGTGTACTCCCCGAGATTTGTCGCGAGGTCCCCGATCCGTTCCAGGTCGGTGATGATCTTAAACGAGGCGGCGATGAAGCGCAGATCCCCCGCAACGGGTTGCTGGAGGGCCAGCAGGTCGATACAGTCCTGCTCGAGGTCGAGGTACAGCTCGTTGACCTCGTGATCGCCCTCGATGACCTCCCACGCCAGTTCCTCGTCTTTCTGTTCGAGCGCGTGTAACCCCGTCTGGAGCCGCTCCAGAACGATTTCGCTCATGTAGAGCACGTCCTCGCGCAGCGCCCGGAGCTGCTCCTGGTATCCGTCTCTCGGCATGCGTACATATGGACAACCCCGACGGATGTAGCTTGCGCCGGTGGCAACANATCAGTCGCTCCTCTCGACGGGCTCTCCGTCTTCGGTCGGTGGCGCAATGTGGTCGATAAACGCCTCGACGTTGGGCTCCGACACTCTGACCCTGACCGAGATGGCGCCCAGTTCGCCGGGGTCATCGACCGCGAAGTTGACAACGCCCTGGAACGCGGGCTGTTTCTTCAGCCGGAAGGAGAAGCTGTCGCCGCGGCGCTCCTCGAAGAATACCCCCCGCGCCGTGTCCAGTATCTCCTGTCTGTGCAGCAGGTCGGAGAACTGCTCCAGGTCGTGGACCGTCGCCCGGAGTTCACCGTGCTGGAGCCTCGGTTCTGCGCCGGGGAAGATTTTGACAATCGCGTCCGCGACCCTGTCCGTGACTTCGGTGTCGTACACCGGTGCCGTGATCTCGGCGTCGATGCTGTAGATCATTGGTCGAGTATCGAACGGATTCTGCGACGGAACGCTTCGAGGGAGCCGTCGTTCTCGACGGTCAGATCGGCCCGCTCCATCGCGTCCCCCATCCCGAAATCCAGCTCCCGCCGGTCGCGTTCCCCGAGTGTCTCGCCACCCTCGTCGTCGCCCGCGTCTCGGCCGCGGAGCGCCAGCCGCTCCGCGCGGGTCTCGAAGGGGGCATCGACCCGAACCAGTGTGAACGCGTCGCCGAACGCCTCCTCGAACCGCTTGACCTCGACGTCCGAGCGGATGCCGTCGACGACCACCGTTTCCCCGTCTGCCAGCGCATCCTCGACCAGCGGGAGTGACCGCTCGGCGACTGCACCCTCCCCGCGTTCCTCGCGGAGGGCCCGAGCGACGCGGCCGTGCTCGGTCGCCGGGTCCAGCCCCCGGTCCCGGCACTCCTGACGGATGACGTCGCCCATGGTCACAACCGGAATCCCGCGTTCGCGCGCGACTTCCGCGGCCTCGCTTTTCCCGCTTCCGGGCAGACCCACGAATCCGTACACAGTCATCGCCGGTTCTTGGCCGACACGGACAATAAGCACTGCGTCTCGGCCCGGGGTGTGTCCTGCAGTATAAGTGCGACCGGAGTGTACAGTCGGGCGTGCTCTACGTGACACGCGGGCTGGTAGACACGCTGCTCCGCCTGGCCGAGCAGAGGGACCCGGACTCGACGACCTTCCCGCTCGCGGTGACAGAGGCCGACCAGCTTCCGGACGCGGACATCCCTGGAGATACCCCTGTCTTCACCCACTTTTATATGTCGAACGAGGGTGACGCGCTCAACGCCGTGTTCGGCGTCGATCTCAACACGCCGGTCGGCCAGACGCCGGGCATGTTCGTCTCCCACCCGCGCGGTGACCTCCGGGTCTCGAAACGTGACGACCTCCGCGAAGTCGTGTTCGTCGCCGTTCCGCCGTGGGACACGGGGAGTATGCGCGCGTTCGGGCGTGACGGGCAACAGAAGGACCTCTCGATTCTCGACGTCGAGCCGCCGGAGGAGTCCGACCTCGTCTGATACACACGACCCGATAACGGCCGTGGCTGTCACCGGATCGTTCTGTCGGTGACCTGTCTGAGACGTTCCCCCACATCGGGGCCGAGCTCGTCGGCCGTCACCCGCCACCGCCAGTTACCACTCGCTGTCCCCGGACGGTTGAAGCGGGCCTCGCTACCCAGGCCGAGCAGATCCTGTATCGTCGCCACCGCGAGCACGGTGTCCGAGTTCCACACCGCCTCGATGAACTCCCAGTGGATCTCGCTTCCGTCGGTGCCGAGGTTGTAGTGGAGACACTCGCGCTGTCGGTCCCCGAGCCCCCGGTAGTAGCCCACGACCGTATCGGTGTCGTGAGTCGATGTGTAGCCGACCGACTGCGCCGGGAAGTGCATCGGCTGGTACATGTGTCCCCTTTCACACCAGTCGGCGTACTGTGGGACGCGCATCCCCGGGAACCCGAACCGGTCTCTCAGCGACGCGATACGCTTGTCGAGAAAGCCGAGGTCCTCGACAAAAAACGACCGTCTCGAAAAACGCTGCACCGGGCCCCTCACGCCACTGTCCGGCGGCCGGTCGGTTCGCCTCTGTGGGGATCGCCCAAAACTCGTCGAACCCCTTGAAGTGGTCGATACGAGCGACGTCGACGAGGTCGAACAGCCGTTCGAATCTGTCGATCCACCACCGGTAGTTGTCCTCCTGGAGCGACTCCCAGTCGTACACCGGGTTCCCCCACCACTGGCCGTCGTCGCCCGGGTTTGGCGGCACCCCGGCAACCTCCGCTGGCTGGCCACTCTCGTCGAGCCGGAACGCGTCTGGCTGTGCCCAGACGTCTGCCGAGTCGAGCGCGACGTATATCGGGAGGTCCCCGACGAGTTGGACGCCCCTGTCTGTGGCGTACTCCGCGAGTGCCTGCCACTGGCGGTCGAACAGCCACTGTACGAACTGGTGGAACTCTCTCTCCGCGGCGAGTGCTGTCCGGTACTGCTCGACTGCGTCCTGCTCGTGTGACCGGACCCGGTCCGGCCACTCCGTCCACGTCGCGCCGTCGAACTCCCCTTTTAGCGCCACGAACAGCGAGTAGTCGTCGAGCCACGTCGATTCGCGTGCGGTGAACTCCTCGAACGACGCACGCTCGGCGTCGTCGGCCGCGTTGTCGAACTGCTCGTATGCGGTCCGGAGCTTCCCCTGCTTGAACTCTGTTACCCGTTCGTACAGGACCTCGCGGTCGGAGAACGCCGCCGGTGGCTCTATCTCCGCCTCCGAGAGGTAGCCCCACTCGACCAGCTTCCTGAGGTCGACCAGG
The DNA here is from genome assembly GCA_003022085.1 of Halobacteriales archaeon QH_10_65_19. The sequence continues at coordinate 12,226 of PXQK01000118.1, forward strand.
AGCGGGTTCCCCGCAAACGCGGAGGAGGACTGATACGGCGAGTTACCGTGGGCACTCGAAACCGGACCGAGCGGGCAGAACTGCCAGAGTGACTGGTCGGCCCCCGCGAGGAAGTCGACGAACGCCCGCGCCCCCGCACCGAGGTCCCCGACGCCGTGCGGTGACGGCAGCGAGGTCGGATGGAGAAAGACGCCGCTCTGACGGTCGAAACGCATGCTTGCTGTTCTCGGTACAGTTACTTAACACAGTTGCTTCCCACGAACTGCGGTCCCTGCTCGGGGGTGTCGCCGGGACGGTTTCGGGGACTCCTTTTTGAGGGCAGAACACGCACGTCGACGTGTGTCAGTAAACGTCCTGATGCTCGGCTGGGGGTTTCCGCCGAACATTACGGGAGGGCTCGATACCGCCGTCGGTGAACTGTTCGAGCAGTTGGAGCCGAGAGACGACATCGAGTTCGAGCTGGTGTTACCCGAGGAGTACGCGCCGTCGGACAGGGCGGGGATCCACGGGGTGGCAACGGGGAGTGGCAACATCATCACGCGGATCGGCCGGCTGGCCGGGGAGTTTGCGGATCTGGCGGCCGACGCGGACATCATCCACACGAACGACTGGTTCGGATACAACCCCGGCTCGCGCGCCACGGCAACCACAGACGTCGTGTGGGTCACCACCTTCCACTCGCTGTCGTGTGACCGCAACCGCACCCCGCCACAGCGGGAGTTCGAAACCGAACAGCGGGTGGCAAACCGGTCCGACCACGTCGTCGCCGTGAGCGAGTTCACACGGGACCGGATCAGGCAGGAGTACGGCGTCGACTCGACGGTGATCTACAACGGGTTCTCCTCGGTCGAGTCCACCGGCCGGGACGTCAAAGCGGAGCTGGACATCGACGGCAAGATGCTGTTTTTCGTCGGGCGACACACCGACCAGAAGGGGCTCTCGTATCTGCTGTACGCCCTGTCGAAGCTCCGGCGCGACGACGTCACGCTGGTTCTCGGTGGATCGGGGCACCTGACCGAGCAACTCGAACAGTTCGCCGAACTGCTCGGCATCGAACAGCAGGTGCTGTTCCCGGGGTTCATCCCACAGTCGGAGATCGGCGACTTCTACGACAGCGCCGATCTGTTCGTCTCGCCGTCGCTTGCCGAACCGTTCGGGATGACGATTGTCGAGTCGCTCTCTGTCGGCACGCGGGTGGTCGCCTCCCGGAGCGGGGCGGCGGAGATACTCCCCGATGACTGCGTTGTCAAGGTGACCCCCGACTCCGAGTCGATTGTCGAGGGGATCGAACGCGCGCTGACGATGACGTCTCCCATCGAGTACGACGTCCGTTCGTGGGAGGAGGTGGCAGACGAACACGTCGCGTTCTACGAGGAGATTCTCGCCGACCAGTGACTGATCGTTGTGATTCCATTCGACAGTGTCGTCCACGTCACGGATCACAGACGCCGTATCAACGGAGAAAGCGGAGGTCGGTGACCGGCTCCGGATGCACGACGAGATAGCCGTTGTCAGTCGGTTCCAGCCCGGTAATCGCTTCAGCGCTCGGACGAGTTGTGTAGGGACTCTCCTGTGACCCGCTGCCGGCCTCGTAGGGACTGTCGTAGGTCGATCCCCCAGATTCGGCCGGTCCACCGTATGTCGACTCTCCCGATTCGGCCGTGCGGTCGAAGTCCTCCGGCGACAGGTAGATGGTCTCGCCGGACGCTGACTTGACGACGACGCATGTGTCTCGGTCTCCTGTCACGCGGATCTCTGTCCGTCCGTTCTGAATCTCCATCGTGAACGTGACCGGCTGCTCGCCCCGCGAGCCGTCGGGAGTTGACCGCTCGGTCATACCTGTTCCTCGGTCAGGACGCACTTATTCCTTCGCTACGTTCTGGATCAGCAGGGCGTTCCGGCCGTCGATCCCCTCGAGCTCGACGCCCTCGCCGAGGATCGTCTCGTCGAGGTTGCAGTCCTCGACCACGGCGTCGGGGAAGACGATTGTGCGGTCGAGCACGGAGTCTCTCACCTCTGCGCCCGCCATCACGTGGACTGTCCCGTCGATCTCGCTGTTTTCGACGGTCGCATCGGGATGGAGCAGCGCCCCCCCGTCCAGTTTCCACTCGACTGTCTCCAGGTACGATTCCGGCGTGCCGATGTCGAACCACGCCTCGTCGAAGGTGAACGCATGAACTGTCTCACGGGACTGGAGCCACTCGACGTACCACCCCGGTTCGTCGGGATTCATGTCGTTCGAGAGGTACTCGCTGAACCGGATCGAGTCGGCCGGAAACGCGTAACAGGCGATCGAAACGAGCGTGCTCTGTGGCTCGTCGGGTTTCTCCTGGAAATCCACGACCTGTTCGCCGTCGAGGGTGACCAGCCCGTAGGACGTGGCCTTCTCGCGCGAGCCGACGTCGTAGGCAGCGAGTGACGGCGTCCCCCTCTTTTCGTAGTAGTCGAGGAAGTCCGCGGGATCGAACCCGATGAGGTTGTCCCCGCCGATGACAAACAGGTCGTCGTCGATCCCTTCGCGCTCGACCAGCGCCGCGAGCGCGCCGACGACCCCGAACTTCCCCGCTTCCTCGGTTGTCTCTTCGACCGACAGCCGGGTCTTCCCGTACCCCATCTCCCGGACGTGGTCCCTGAACACGTCGGCGAACGCCTCGTTCGTCCCGATGTAGACTGTGTCGATCCGTTCGTCTGCTTCCAGGTCCGTCAGGATCCGGTCGATGACGGTCGTGTCGCCGACAGGAAGGAGCATCTTCGGTCGGTACCGCGTGATCGGCCACAGTCGCGTCGCGTACCCACCTGCGAGCACAATTGCGTCCATACGTCGGTGTTGTTCTCCGGCTGTATAACTGGACCGGGGCCTCGCGGGTCGACCTGTCCCGACCAGTCTTTTCACAGCGGTAACAGCGCGGAAGCCCACCCGCTTCAGCGATGGGAGGAAGCGCGTAAGCTTGATGTGACTCCGAACTGAAAATAAAGATGCGTCCCAGCCCGCCGCGGTTCGTCGGCGTCGGAGAGAGTGTCGAACTCGCACCCCGGGATCCGGACCCTGCTGTGACATACACCTGGGAGCTGGTCGTCTCTCCCGCCGAATCGACCGTGGCTCTCGGCGGCGACCCGGTCGAACAGTTCGTTCCCGACGCCCCCGGGATCTACGTTACCCGTCTTTCGGCTCCGGACGGGGAACACGACCTCACAGTGCGAGCCTTTCCGGGCGAGCAGTCACCCGCCGACCAGGCGGGTGCCGGCCGGAGCAAGGAGAGCAAATCGAGCGGCCCGGGGAGACGCGGCGGCCGGACCGGGGACGGCGAACGAGTCCCTCCGACTCCCGACCCGGAATCAGGGCCGACCCGCAGCCACACCCGGAGAGCTCCGAGACGCCCGCCGACCTCGACGTCGAGTTTCTGGTCGACGACCGCGACAACGTCGATCGCTCGGCAGCGACTATCGCCGACGGAGAGTTCCGGCTCCCGGTCGACGAACTCCCGGAACGCGCTCGGGTTCACGCGGTCGCAGTCGGCACAGACAGCTACAGTGTGCCAGATGCGGTGGCGTTCGCCCGTCAGCACAGCGACGACGCCCCGGAAGGGACGCCTGCGGACGACGCCCCGAAAGGGACGCCCACGGACGACGCCTCAGATGCGACCTCAATCGACGCGACGCGGCCGTACGATCCACCGGAATGGGCCAGAGACGTGTTTATTTACGAGATCTACGTCCGTTCGTTTGGCGACGAGGACACGCCGCCGTTCGACGCGGTTGTCGACCGGCTGGACTACATCGAGTCGCTCGGCGTGGATGCGCTCTGGCTGACGCCGGTTCTCCAGAACGACCACGCCCCGCACGGGTACAACATCACGGACTTCTTTTCGGTCGCGGCGGACCTCGGCAGCCGGGAGGACTACGAGCAGCTCGTCGAGGCGGCCCACGACCGTGACATCGCGGTGCTGTTCGACGTGGTGTGTAACCACTCCGCCCGGACGCACCCATACTTCCAGGACGCAGTCGGAGACCGCGACAGCGAGTACCGGGACTGGTACGAGTGGCGAAGCGAGACCGAACCGGAGACGTACTTCGAGTGGGAACACATCGCGAACTTCAACTTCGCGAACCTCCACGTCAGGCGTCATCTGCTCGACGCCTTCGACGAGTGGCTCGGGCTGGTCGACGGCTTCCGGTGTGACATGGCCTGGGCTGTACCGGACAGTTTCTGGCGGGAGCTCCACGACCGGTGCAAGGAGCGTGACACCGAGTTTCTGTTGCTGGACGAGACGATTCCGTACATCCCCGACTTCCAGGCCGGGCTGTTCGACGTGCACTTCGACTCGACGACGTACTACACACTCCGACAGATCGGTCACGGGCAGGATGCCGACACCGTCCTCGATGCGATCGACTCGCGGAGAGACGCCGGATTCCCCGACCACGCGGGGTTCATGCTGTACACCGAAAACCACGACGAGACGCGGTACATCACCGACTGCGGCCGTTCGGCTGCCAGAGCCACTATGGGAGCCGTGTTCACACTCCCGGGGGCACCGATGATCTACGCCGGACAGGAGTTCGGCCACCGGGGTCGCCGCGACACCCTCGCCTGGGAGGAGGCCGATAGCTCTCTCCAGGAGCACGTTCGCCGGCTCGCTCGCGTCCGTCGGGAACACCCCGCGCTGTCCGGAGAGGCGACCGCCTCCCGGACCCGCTACGAGGTCCGGAGCGGCGCGCCGGACCGGGTGACCGCCTACGAGATGACGGCCAAAGGCGAGTCGACGGTTGTCGTGTTGAACTTCAGCTCCGGACCGGCGACGGTGTCGGTCCCCGGGGCCGGGAACGTCGACGCCCTCTCCGGGGAGTCGATCGCGTCGAGGACGTATCCACGACCCGGTCTCCGGGACCTGAAACGAACGGGTTTATACGGGGAAAGTCGATACCTGGTAGGTATGCGGCTCACCACTGCGCTCAACGCGTACAAGCACGCTCGCAACGAGCGTTTTCCGGAGGAGGCCCGAACGACGTCCGGGTCTTTCTCCGGTCACGGCGACCGCCTGGTCTACGTTGGACGGGACGGGACACTGCGTGATTACTCTGCATCGCTGTCCGGACTCTGCGGTATCGACCGCTCCCGATTGGGTATCCTGACGAACGAGGATACGTGGTGGTTCAGCGAGATGGACACGATCAGACAGCACTACTACCGCGAGACGCGGCTAGTCGAGACCGAGTACGACGCGGACTCGTTTACTGTTCACCAGTACGACCTAACTCTCGGCCGGGCACACGTCACACACGTGATACTACGTGGGGCAGTTCCGCGCGACGCACGGCTCGTCTGTTTCGCGACGATGGCACCCGGAAGAAAGGAGACGCAGGTCGGCGCACTGATACACGACGAGGGAGGGCCGGACGACACTCGTGTCCTCGAAGTGTATCACAGACGGGAACACGACTACCTCACGGCCTCGACAGGACTGGACTCAATCCGGGGACAGCGGCCGGAGCGCCTCGCCGAGATCCTGCGCGAGGCACCCGTGTCGTTTCCGCGTCAGGAGCCGACGGAGCGACACGAACAGACCCGGCTCACCGGCGATTTCCTCGTGACAGCACCGCTCGACCGGTCCGGGCGGAAGAGCAACACGACACTGGTCAGCCAGCTGTCGAACCACGAGGAGGTGGACCGCGAGACGGCGCTGTCGGATCTCGCCGCCTGTGCGAGTGACTACACGAGCGACGAGGACATTCGGCAGGCAGCACGCAAACGGACGCGGTTTCGGGTCTCCGGCTCGACGCCGCGGTCGGAAACGGTCCGGGCAGACCTGCGCGTGATGGATCTCCTCTCGTCGCGGTCCGGCGGTCGGATCGCCGCGCCGGAGTTCGATCCGTTCTACGCCCACTCCGGAGGGTACGGCTACGTCTGGTTTCGCGACGAATCCGCGGTGTCGAGACACCTGCTGGCCGCCAGCGACAGGCTCGACGTCGAGACGAAAGCGGAGCTGGCCGACAGCGCGGCGTTTCTCTGTGACTGTCAGCTTCCGGACGGCACCTGGCCACACAGGGTCTGGGCCACAGACGGCTCACTGGCACCCGGATGGGCCAACGCGAACGTCGAAGGTGACACAGATTCCCCGGAGTACCAGGCCGACCAGACGGCGTCTGCCACGGCGTTTCTGGCGACACTGTTGCGAAAACGCAGACACGACCTCGACGGGAGCCTGAAGACCAGGATCAGGGACACGGTCTCCGCGGCGGTCGAGTCGCTGACCGGCGACATCGCCCAGAACGACCTTCCCGAGCGGTGTCAGAACGCCTGGGAGGACGCTGTCGGCCAGTTTGTACACACTGCCGGGACCTACATCGACGCGTTCGCAGCGGTCGCTCGCGCGCCGGTGAGCGACTCCCTCCGTCAGCGGAGTGCCGACGGCGCAACACAGGTGTTGAACGGCCTCGACCGTCTCTGGGACGACGACCTCGGCGCATACGGGATGAAGCTCTCCGACGGCTCGCCGGAGCCACGTATCGACTCGGCGGGGCTCGTCCTCCCGCGGGCGTTCGCGGCGTACGACGCAATCCCGGGGATGACGCTCTCCACACGGCAGATCGACCGTCTCGCCAACCACGTGAGCACAACACTGGACACGCTGTTTCGCAACCCGCGGGAGAGCCAGGTTGCGGGCTTGGCGCGGTACGAGGGAGACCGCTGGCGGACCAGTGAGCAGGACACGGCGAAAATCTGGTCCGTATCGACTGCCATGGGAGCGGTTGCCGCCGCCCGGACTGGAAGCATGCTGAACGACCGCGGCCGGAACGGGGACGCATACCTCGACCGGGCCGGCGACCTCTACGAGCTGGTCTCGGAGGACGGGGTGCTGACGACCGACGCCGGCTACCTCGCCGAGCAGGCCTTCGACAACGGAGACCTCGACAGTGCCGCCCCGCTCGGCTGGTCGCACGGGATTCGGCTTCACGCGACGGCGCTGCTCGACGAGCTAAACGCACTGCCGACGACCTCCTCGGAGGTCGAAAGACCGGGCGAGCGGCCGACCTGGACGACCGGAGAGAAGTACGGCGTCGGTACCGTCGCCGACCACGGCACAGACGATCCCTCGCGTGTCTGGTTTACACTCACCGACGGCGCATTGACCGAGGCCAGGTTCCCGCAGGTTGATACGATGAACCTCCAGACGTTCGACTTCCTCGTCAGAGAAACCGGCGACACCGGCTACGCGGTCCGGACCCACAAGGAAAACCGGCGAAACGACGACACTGTCGAGCGTCGGGTCGAACCCCTCGACGACGAGTCACTTCTGTTCCGGCACACGTTTACCGAAACCGGAGACGGCCGCGGCCACGAGTGGCGACTCACGGTCGACTACGCCGCCGATCCGGACCACGACGCCATTGTCGCATCCGTGGACTTCGTGGCCGGCGACGACAGGCAGTACGACGTCTTCGCTGTTGCAGACGTCTCGCTGACCAGTACGTCCCGCCAGGACCGCGGGCTCACGTACGGCAACTGGGGGAACTACCATCTCGTCGCCCGCAATCCACGGGGATACTCCGGCGAGACCGAGAGTGAGCGCCTCGCCGACCAGGACGGGAGGGAGTATTCGATCGCAATGGCGCTGGTCGCGGCGAACCGCTTCGACTGGGCGACGGTCGGTTCCGGGGGCAGTGATCGCCTGCAATCGCTGTACAGCGACGGGGAACTTCCCGAGCCAGTCGGCTCCATCGACGGCGAACACGTCGTGCTCATCGGGCGGATCGGAACAGGGACACGGACCACCGAACAGCTTTCGCTCGGCTTCGCCCGTCGGGCAGACACGGCCGCAGCGGTGGGTGAAGCCGACGGGGCACTGGAGCGGGGATACGAGACAGTGCGACAGGCATACACGGAGTCCTGGCGGGAGTTTCTGGCGGACAAGCCTCTTCCCGACGCAGTGGCCGACGACGACGCACTGGCCAACCAGTACCGGTACGCTCTCATGACGCTCCTGGCGGTCGAAGACAAAACGTACGCCGGTGCCTCCATCGCGTCTCCGTCGGTCCCCTGGGGCGTGGCCGTCGACGCCACGGAACCGAAAGGATACGGCTACAACTTCGTCTGGTCCCGCGACCTTTATCAGGTGTTTACCGTCTTCGACGCCGTCGGTGCCATCGACGTGGCCGCCGACCAGCTGGCGTACATCTACGAACACCAGCAAGACGAGACGGGGTTCATCCCGCAGAACACCTACGTGAACGGCACCACCCGCTGGGGTGGCGAGCAGATGGACAACATCTCGTTCCCACAGGTGATGGCCTACCATCTCGCCGAGGCCGGTCTCGGCTTCGACGACGTCAGCTACAGCTACGAGAACGTCCGGCGTTCGGCCGACTACGTCGCACACCACGGGCCAGAGACTGCACAGGAGCGCTGGGAGGAAGAGTCGGGCTCGTCGCCGTCGTCGATCGCGGCCGAGATCGCGGGACTCGCGTGTGCCGCGAAGCTGGCTCTCGACGCCGGACACAGGGACGACGCACTGATCTGGCTGTCGCTCGCCGACCACTGGACTAACAGCGTCGAAGCATGGACGGCAACCGAGACGGGGACGAGCATCCACACGAACACGCCGTACTACGTTCGGATCGCCAGAAACGGCGAGCCGGACGCCGGCCACCTGCGGACGCTGGCAAACGACGGCCCCACGCTCGACGAACGCGAGATCATCGACGGTGGCTTTCTCGAACTCGTCCGGCTCGGTATCAAGCCGGCGACCGACGAGGTGATCCGGAACTCGGTCGCAGAGGTCGACGAAACCATCCGCGTCGACGTGGATCCGGGTGCTGGCTTCTACCGGTACAACGGGGACGGCTACGGGGAGCGTGCAAGGGAGGACCAGGGTGCACCGTGGTCGGTAGAGAACCAGGGGAAAGGGCGACTCTGGCCGCTGCTCACCGGGGAACGAGGCGAGTACGAACTCCAGCTCGCCGAGCCGAGGCTCTCGCCCGAGGACTGTCTCCGAACGATGCAGCGGTACGCGAACTCCGGGCGGATGATTCCGGAGCAGGTCTGGGACCGCAAACACAGTACGGAGTTCGGCTGGGAGTTCGCCGAGGGGACCGGGTCGGCGACGCCCCTCGCCTGGTCGATGGCCCAGTACATCCGGCTCGCCCACGGCATCAGCGCCGGCGAACCCCCCGAGACACCGGCGTTCGTCCACGAGCGCTACCGGGAGCGGGAGAGCCACCGACCCGACCGGAGCCCTGCGCTCCAGGTCGACACGCGGTTCCGTGGAAACGAACTCGTCGTCTCCGGCGAGACGACCGGCGTCTGCGTGGCCGCGAAAACGCCCGTCAACAGCGAGTTTCTGCACGTCGAAGACGGCGAGTTCGAGGCCGCTCTCGACGTCGATCCGGGTGCGAACCAGGTGATCGTCGCTGCTGCCGAGAACGAGGATCTCACGTCTGCGGGGACGACGGTGTGGCAGCTACGGCTGTAACTGGCTGAACCTGGAGATCAAGCCGGCCGATCCCGAGAGCTACGTCCCCCGGTTCGTCTCGGACCTGGGGCTCTCCGAGGAGGTCGAGCGCCGGGCCCGCCA
>PXQK01000044.1 GCA_003022085.1 Halobacteriales archaeon QH_10_65_19
GAGAGCGACGTTCTCGCAAGAGACGCTCGGCAACTGGTCCGCCACTGCTGATGGATCACTGATAGATAATCCACTTCGCTGCCCACTGCTTGTCCTGTGTCGACCGATCACACCGACATCAATTAGACCGATCTCTTGTGCAACAGACGCGCGTTCCATCTTGCACGTCAACCGATGACAATATCACCAATTCGATGGTTGTTTCGCTGAGTTAGGGAAGAGCCATCAGTCTACTTACTTGTCATTGACAAAGTATCATCAGCAACTAATTCCACCGTCGTATTGCGATTCATCCGACGCGCTGTCGAAAATCAGCCTGTGATTTGTGGGTAAGAGACAGTCCTTCAGGGCGGGGAGGAAGTCAACGCGAGGACGCCTTTTCGGTTCGTCACACGACCTACAGATCCTCACTCACGGCGCGTTCGAGCGCCGCGAACGCTCGTTTCTCGGCATCGCCGCCACAGCCCTCGACGACCATCCGGCAGTAGTCGATGCGCTCCCGGAGCCGCTCCGTCTCGTAGGCCTCGACGTCCAGCCGCGAGGCGTGGACTGTCCCCTCGATAACGGCCGCGTACCCCCGGTTGAACGCCGGAACGACCTCGCGCTCGACGTCCCTGTCGACGGGATGGAGCGCCCACTCCATCCACTCCGTTCCGCCCTCGGTCCCGCTGTCGCGGCACTCGACGCGAACCTGTACCCAGGCGTCGGCGCTCTCCAGCACCGGCTCCCCGACCTCGTGGACGGTCAGCGCGGCCTCGACGAACAGCTCCGGATCGCGGGTGAACTGGACGTACCCCTCGCCCCGCTCGTCGAAGTTCCGCCAGGTCCGCGTCCGGCCCCACGTCTGTGCCGTGACTGGCTCCCGTGTGGAATCGGGCGCGCGGAGCCCGAGGGCTGCGACGTTCCACAGTCCGTTGGGACCCAGCGTCGTCACGACCGACTCCGTGATTCCCCGGAGTTCGACGGGCCAGGCGGCGCCAGTCACGCGTCAGACCTCCAGCCCCCCTTCGAGGGCGACGAAAAAGCCGCCGGCGACGGTGTCCGCAGTCGTCCCGGGGTTGATCCCCCGGTCGACGAACTCCTCGGCCAGCGCGTCCACCGGGACCCGACCCCGCCGCGATCGACTCGGCGGCCCGGAACGTCCGCCGGAACCCCTCGGTCCATTCGGCGGCGACACCGTCCCTGTCGGCACTCCGGCGCATGACGTCGGCGAAACTCAGATCGCGCTCCCGGACGGCGGGTGCCGCGTCGCCGCCCCGGCGGACGTCGAGCGCGCTCATCCCGTCGGGCGGGTCCTCGACAGCGACCGCCACGTGGTCGAACGCCCGGTAGAACTCGACGGCGTCCTCGACAGTGGTCGATTCCACGACGGCAGACGCTCTTTCGGGAGTCAGATCACCCCGTCCGGCAGCCGCAACCAGCGGGACCAGCAGGAGGACCGCCCCGAACTGGGTATTACCGCCGCGCTGGCGGCTCATCCCGGCAACGGCCCGTTCGAACGCCTCGCCGACCGGCCCACCTTCGGCCGCGAGTGCGAATCCCGACCGCGCGCCGACTGCGCCGGCGAGGAACTGTTCGAACCGCAGGTCTGAGTACTCCCGGTCGCGGTCGACGTTGCCCGGCGTGGGCGTCGAGGCCACCTCGAGGAGCAACGCGAGTTCCGCGTTTCCCGCGGCCGGCCTCATTGCGTTCCTCCAGTCGGCCGTCCGTCCGGCGGTTGCGTCGCCCGATCGTCCCGCTCGCTGTCCGCTGATTCGCCCCGGTTCGAACCGCGACCCTCCCCTGTCCCGTGGAACCAGTCTGCCGTCGCGTCCCGGACACGGGCCAACACGGTGGGGTTGTCGCTCGGTCGGCCGACGCTTACCGCGTCCGCGCCGTAGGAGAGGTACTCGCGGACGCTCTCCCTCCCTCTGACGCCGTTGTTGGCGATCACCGCGGCGTCGGTCGCGGCGACGACGTCCGCAACCACCGCCTCGGAGTCCATCGCGTCGACGTGAATGAACGAGGCCCCGGCCCCGTCCGCGGCAGCTGCGAGTTCGGGCAGGTCCACACCCGACACTTCTGTTCGCACCTTGACACTGACAGACGCACCCGTCTCGCTGGCGGCACCGACCTGCTCACAGAGCACCTCGACGTCGCCCAGCAGTGTCTCACCGGCGCCAGCCGCACACATCTCGTCCTGTCGGCAGTGGGCGTTTATTTCCAGGAGCGCCCCGTGCTGCCGGCAGACCTCGCCCACGGAACGCAACGGGTCGAGGGTCGTCGTCCGAACGTTGAAGCCGGGGACGAGCGGAGCGTCGGCGAGGGCCCCGAGCTGTCGGTCGACGAACGCGACCGGATCCGGCGGTAGAAACTCGGTGCGCCTGCGGTCGACCAGCCCTCTGGCCGCCTCGCGGGTCGGCTCGTCGATGGCGATTCCCCCGAGAAACGCGGCGCCAGCGTAGGGGACTGCATCCCGGGCCCACGCCGCGTCGGACTCCCCGCTCAGGCTTGCGAGTGCGACCCGCGGCCGGAACCCGACGGTCACCCAACCACCTCCAGCGCGTCCCGGACGGTCCCCGCCACCCGAGCCGCGTCCGCCGCGTCGTCGATCCTCGTGTCGGTCCGGACCACCGGCCGGTCGAGGTCCGTCTCGTCGGCGTTGTCGAGGACGAACGCGTCCACAAACGGATACGCCGCTGCCGTGCCGGCCGTCGAGGGCTCGTATCCCACCCCGTCCATGAGCCTCGCGGCCGGGCCGGAGAACACCCGGTCCTCGACGAACGGCGAGACGGCGACCACCGACGTCCCGCCGAGTGCCTCCTCGAACCCCTCGAGGGCGAGCATCGGTCCGATGCTGGTCACCGGGTTCGAGGGGCCGACGATCACGGGGTCCTCGAGCGCCTCCAGTACAGCAGCCGTGGGCGTCGCAGTGGTCCCCCCACGGAACTCGACGTCCTCGACGGCGGGCTCACCGTCACGGGCGACCCAGAACTCCTGGAAGTGCATCGGTCCCTCGGGGGTGTGTACGATCGTTGCGACGGGGTCGTCACTCATCGGGAGCAGTCGCCAGGGAACGTCAAACACCCCGGCGAGAGTCCGGGTAACCTCCGTCAGCGTCTGCCCTTCGTCGAGCAGACCCGTCCGCGTGAGGTGCACCGCACGGTCCCTGTCGCCGATGTACATGAACTCCGCGACCCCCGAGAACCGCCGCCAGCGCGCGATTGGCCGGCCGCGGGTTTGCTGGTCGTCGGGCAGGTACCGTGGCCCCGACGGGATGTCCGCGGCCGCCGCGATGTTCTGGAGCTCCTGGTGAGTGCGGGCCGTGTCGCCGTCGATCCCCCACCAGGTGTCCCTGTCGAGTTCCTCGCCCCCCAGAAACAGGACCGTGTCCAGGTCCGGGCAGACCAGGAACCCGCCGAGTTCGACGTCGTCGCCGGTGTTTGCGACAACTGTGGTCTCCGACGGTGGGAAGACGGATCCGGCGCCGTCGAGGAGTTTCGGCGTGCCTGTCCCCCCCGAGAGAAACGTGACCATGGATCAGAGCCGTCGGGTTGCCTCCAGCGCGATGGTGATCGCACGGTCGACGTTGTCTCTGGCCTTCTCGGGCAGTTCCTCGTTGTCTGTCTCGCCTTTCTGGGTACCCGCCACGAGGTTGCCGTCGACGGTACAGATCGCTCCCGCCCGCATTCCCTTGCGTCGGGCGATCGAGAACAGGGCGGCGGCCTCCATCTCGACGGCGAGCAGCCTCGCCTCCTCCCACGTCTCGACGTACGTCTCGGTTTCGGCGTAGAAGGCGTCGTCGGTCGCGACCGGGCCGACGTGGACCGGTTCGTTTCGCTCCCGGGAGACCTCGACAAGCGACGAGAGGACGTCGTACGCCGGAACAGCCGGTACCGACACCGCCTCGTACCGGCGGGTCGTTCCCTCGTCCTTGGCTGCGCCGGTCGCCACCACCATGTCGCCGATCTCGATCCCACGCTGGAGCGCCCCGGTGGTACCCACGCGAATCAGGGCGTCGACGCCCACGGCGGAGAGTTCCTCGGCTGCGATGGCCGCCGACGGACAGCCGATCCCCGTCGAACAAATCGTCAGCGCCCGCCCCTCGTAGCCCGCGTTGACGACCTTGTACTCGCGGTTTTCCGCGACCGTCTCCGCGTGCTCGCAGTGATCCGCGATGCGATCCACCCGCCCGGGATCGCCCGGGAGCAAGGCGATGTCGTGCAGGTCACCTTCCGACACCAGTAGGTGCGGCTGCTTTCCCATACCCCTACCTTCTGGCTGTGGATACTAAAACCTGCTATCCACCCGGACGTGATTCGATTACGGTCTCTCGACACAAATCGGGCGTCTCACGGTCGATACTCGTATATATGCACGACCCTGTCACAGGAGGATGTCACGGCGAGAGAACAAACAGGAAGAAGTTGTACGTCCCGGGACCGAGGCCGACGGCGACGATCAGCCCCATGAGGAGGTTCGCCTCCACGGGCTCCTCGTTGACGTAGTCCGCGAACAGCAAGACGATAGCAACCGCCACGAGGAGTTTCACGAGGACAAACAGCCACCCGCTGCCGATGGCGGACGCCGTCGGAAGGTCGGCACCGACCTCTATGATCATCTGCGGGATCGCCGACCGCTCCGCGGCATCCAGCAGGTCAACACCGATGGCCGTCGTGATGCCGTCGAACAGGTGTGCGAACAGAACCAGCGGACCGACGTACCGTACCTTCCTGAACATGTTAGTCCGCCAGAAGCCGATCGCGAGCGAGATGAGAAACGTCCCGCCGAGAGCCAGCAGCAGCCCCGCAACGGGGAAGACGGGCTCCATCGGGCGGACCCCCGGGTCGGTGCCCCGCCAGAGGAGCAGCGCGATCAGCGGGGCCATCGTCCCGAGCCCCAGGCCGCTCAGATACTGTCCGATCCGGGTAGCGTCGGGGCTTGTCATAAACATCGTCGAAACCGCCCAGATGAGGGCCATCAGGATGAAAACAGTGAAATACACCGCGGGAGCAGAAAACAGCGGCTCGATCGGGTCCGGGTACAGCGGCTGCTTGAGCGTCACGCCGAGCTGGTAGAACACGTGCAACACCGCGCCGACGACGATCCAGGGCGCAAACGACAGTACAGTCGTCTGACTGACCGGCGGTTTCGCCGCCAGCAACAACGCGATGACAAATCCCGTCCCCACTATGAGCCCTGCCGTGTGCAACAGCGGCGGAATGACGAAATCAGCGAACGGTTCAGCCATGTCGGGAAAATGATACCGACCCAAAAAACAGTTCCGGTTGTGCGGGAGGATTAAATACACGGGGGGCACGGGTAGGAGTATGGAGGACGTGCCAGACCGAATCGAACACACCATTTTAGGGCCGACGACGACCCCGAAGGCGGTGCGTGAGACGCTCGACGACGCGATTCAGTACGGCATGCGCGCCTGTATCCCGCCGTGTTATCTCGAGCAGGCAGCGTCCTACGCGCCGGGCGTCGACGTCACGACCGTTGTCGGGTTTCCCCACGGACAGCACACAGTGGCGACAAAGGTTGAGGAGGCGACCGGGGCCTGGGAAGCGGACGCCGCCGAGGTCGACGTGGTGGCGAACGTCGGCAGGATCAAAGCCGGTGAACTGGAGCCGGTCGGGGACGAGATCGCGGAGGTCGTCGCTGCGGTGCCGATCCCGGTGAAAGTGATCGTCGAAGCGCCGCTCCTCTCCGAGCCCGAACTCCGGGACGCCTGCGAGGTGGCGGCCGAGGCCGGAGCCGACTACGTCAAGACGGCGACCGGGTTCTCCGAGGGCGGCGCGACCGTCGAGGACGTCTCGGTGATGAGCGAGTTCTGTAACGTCAAAGCAAGCGGCGGCATCGGCTCGTGGACGTTCGCGAAGGAGCTGTTCGACGCAGGCGCGGACCGCATCGGTGCCTCGAGTGGCGTCGCTATCGTGGCCGGGTATCGCGAGGCGACGGCCGGATCGGAGGGCTGAACGGATAGCGGTTTTCGCGGGGACACTGTACCCGCTACCCGGAGTCGAGGTCGTCTGCGTCGAAGCTGAACTGTTCGCCGTCCGGATGGCTGACGGTAACGCCCGTCAGGGCGTCGGCGTTCGACAGCTCCACGTCCACAGTGTACTGTACGGCTCCGACACACTGTACGCACACCTCACCCTCCCCGAGAGTCGACTCGGCCGCAACGTCGACTGTGAGCCGGCCGTCAGTCACGGCCACCCCCGTCAGGACCGCCCTGTGACACGGGTTCGACGTCTGGAGGACGCCGTCGATCGTGACACCGCCCGCCGTCCGTGAGACGGCAACGAGCCGCTCATGTTCCGTTCCACCCCCGCAGCTCGCGTCGACCGTCTCGATGGAGGCGTCACTGACCGACGCCGCACCACCCTCGTCTCTCCCGCCGGCTTCGTCGCTTCCGCTCCCGACGGCCACGCTGTGGGAGCCACCCTCGACGTGCCGAACGGTCCCCTCGGAAATCATCGAGGGGTCGTCGACGTCGATCCGAGCCTCGTACTCCACTTTCCCGACGCAGTCCTGGCACGCGTCACTCTCGGTGGCGTCCGCGACGTCGATCACGAGCGTGAAGCTCTCCTCCCCGATGGTCCACTCCGCGAGAACGGCCTCCTGACACGGGTTCGGTGCCGGCGTCGTACCGAGCACCGTGACGACGTCTTCACCACGGTCGATGCTGGCCGTGTCGTGGTCACCCTGCGCACAGTCAGTGTCGACCGTCTCGAGGGTAACGATGGAGTCGCCCGGGTCGTTCCCCGAGCTGCCGTCGCTGGCACTGTTCTCCGTGCCATTGTCGTCGCCGGTATCGGCTCCCCCGTTCCCGGCATTGTCGTCGGAGTCACCGACACAGCCGGCAAGGCCGGCGGCGCCGAGCGCTGCTGTACTCAACAGGACCGTCCGACGAGTAAGTTCTGTCATATCTATCCCTAGTTCGGCCACGCATAAACCATCGCGGATGGTTCAAACAACCGTTTGTGTGACAAGATACCAGACGGCACTCATCACTCTGGGCGTAGCCTGGACCACTCCCTCCCGCCCGCCACGCAAGCCTCGGCGTTCACGCCGAGGTAGGTGACGAGAGAGCCCAGGAAACGTCGGGCTTTTGTCGCCGGATCACCTGGTACAGAGTAGATGGCTCGGTACCACATCGAGACCTACGGGTGCACCTCGAACCGCGGGGAGAGCCGGGAGATAGAGCGTGCGCTCCGCGACGGAGGCCACCGGCC
>PXQK01000045.1 GCA_003022085.1 Halobacteriales archaeon QH_10_65_19
ACCACGGTGGACAGGCTCGCACGCCGACGGGGTTGGATTGTGTCGGGCCGTCACCCCATCCCGTGTTGCAGGGGCAGGGGTACTGTGAGCACCGTGTGGTGCGTATCGGCGGGAAGGACCCCACTGTTTCCGGAGTGGTTTCGGCGGGTGAGTTATCGAACGTACGACCCCGATCAAAATAAATGCGTGGCAAGCACGGTGAAAGTGGACGCGATTCACGCCCGTCGTGAACAGCGCGATCGAACTCCCCTCGTTCCTCGAACGTGACTGATATACTCGCCGGGCCGTTTGGTCAGGTGATGATAGTTGCCGACCTCCACGTCCACACGACGAACTCGGACGGGACGCTGACGCTCGAAACGCTCGTCTCGGCCGCAGCGAGGGCGGACCTCGCGGCAGTCGCCGTGACGGACCACGACAGGCTCCACCCGGGACTCGACGGTCCCGTCACGACGCTCGGTGGGATAACGGTGATCCACGGGATCGAACTCCGGGTCGCGACCGACACGCAGCGGATCGATCTGCTCGGCTTCGGCGCGGAGCGGACGGCCGATCTGGTCGACCTTGTCGACCACCTGCAGACCGACCGGGTCGAGCGTGCGCGGGCCATCGTGGAGTGTGTCCAGGACCGGCTCGGCACATCGCGCGGGCAATCGCGGACAGTGAGGCCGACCTGGGGTACGATGACGCGTTCGACCAGCTCATCGGCGACGACTGCCCGTGTTACGTTCCCCGGGATGTCCCGTCCTTCGAGGCGGGACGGGCAGTTCTCTCGGAGGCCTGTGGGGTGGTCGGCCTCGCACATCCGTTCCGGTACGACGACCCCGACGCAGCGCTGGAGCTGGCGGCCGCTCTCGATGCCGTCGAACTACACTACCCCTACAGCAGCGAGGTCGACATCGAACCGGCGGCCCGCGTCGTAACAGAACACGGACTGCTCGTCACAGGCGGGAGCGACGCACACGACGAAACGTTGGGCCGTACAGGGCTGGATGGGGAAGCCTTCGGGTGTCTCCGGCGCGCCCTGAATATATAAACATCGGTCCCGGCAGCCCAGCGGTCCCTCCGCAGGCTTCAATTGTCACGGTTTCCAACTAGCTGTATGGAATGTCACTACTGTGATGGAGGTGCCGATGTCGTGGTCGAGAAAGAGGGCGTTCGCGTTGGCGTCTGCGAGAGTCACTTCCGCGAGCAGATGGAGGAACTCGCCGACTCCGAGTGGATCGACGACCTTGACGAGCAGCTCGACGTCGACCGGGCGGAGTGACGACCGCTACGGGCCCTCCATCCCCCAGTTCGTCTCTCTGTGTGCCCCCCTTCTGTGACGCAACCCGACGGTAACGAACAGCACTCGCCGGAACGTAGCGACCCCGTACATTTTGGGGTACGAGCGAGATACACCAGTATGGAGCACGTCGAGACCGACGCGGTCGACTCGTGGATCGGACCAGCATCAGTCAAGCGGCCGCTGTCGCGGGCGCTCGGGGCCGAGCACGTCGCGGTCAACTACTTCGAACTGGCACCCGGCGAGACGTTCGGGTTCGGCTACCACCGCCACCCTGACCAGGAGGAGCTATTCTACGTGTTCGACGGCGTCGCCACGTTCGAAACTGAAGCCGGGGACGTAGACGTCGCAGCCGGGGAGGTGATCCGCTTCGAACCCGGTGAGTGGCAGCTGGGACGCAACGACGCCGACGACCGTGTGCGAGCACTCGCGCTGGGCGCGCCGGCCGAGAGCGAGACTGACCTCCGCCGAACGTGCGGGAGTTGCGGAGGTCGACGTCCGACGCGGGTCGAGCGGGCCGACGACGAGGATGGGCTGGTCACCGTCTGCGAGGACTGTGGCGCCGAAACCGGCCGGTTTTACTGACTGCGTGTCGTGACATCTTCCACCCTGCGCAGACCGGAGGGTGTGTTCGACGACCGGGAGTTCACCGGCTGCTGATCTCACGCCCGGGTTGGGGCCGAACCCGGATTAAATTTACTCGTCGGCAGCATTAAATACGAAGCTTTATCATATTGTTTCATACAATGATCCAGTCAGATTTGCACGCACAGACGCGGGGTGAGATAATCGAAACGGGGTTAGCGCAAGCAGAGGAAGATCTGTTTCTCGTCAATCCGACACGGGAGACGATGCAGGAGTTCGTCCAGGTCTACCGGGAGGTGGATGCTGCCCCGAGGGTAGCGCTCTTTGCGGATAGCGCGCCGCTGAAGGAGCTGGTGGGGGATTTCCTGATCGCGAGCACACTGGCTGACCTCCTGGCCGAGGACACGGTGTCGGTGCGGACACTCGAATCGGTACCCCGTCACTCGCTACTGCTGACCGAGGAGTTTCTGATCTCGCTGGTCGAGAACGGGGAGGAGGTAGGCGGGCTGACAACGTCGGAGGAGCCGTTTGTGCGGTCGACGTACAGCCACTACGAGACGCGCTGGGAGGAGGCGTCGTCGTTCTCGCTGCGGACGCCCCCGCTGTCGCACATCCGCGGGACCCTCAGGGACGAGATCGGGCCGGAGACGGCGTCGGATTTCGACCGTGTGCTTGACCTGCTTGACACGGCCCGTGGCGACGGCGACGGGTTCGACGAGGTGACTATCGCGCTTCTCGTGGCGGCCAACAACGGCGAGCTGTTGTACGACATCAGCCGCTGGGGGGAGGACATCAGGCTCGCGAGCAAGGCGACGTTCTCCCGGAGCAAAAACCAGCTCGAGGAAAGCGGTCTCATCGACACGGAGAAGGTGCCGATCGACGTGGGCAGGCCGCGGCTCCGGCTGATGCTGGGCGACGAGGAACTCCGCAGGGCGGATATCGAGGAGGTGGCCGAACACGCCCGGGCAGTGCTCGACTAGCCCCAGACGTTTTTCTCCTTGCCGTTCTGCGTTCCTGTATGTTGGTCGGGATCGTCGGTTCGGGGCCCGAGGTCGGGGCAGTCGAATCGACACTCGCGGACGTGGGCGTGGAGACGACACAAAGTGATCTGCCGGGGCTCCACGGGGTCGATATCGCCGTCGTCGCAGGGCAGGCGGGCGACTCGGTGTTCAAGCGCGCGAACGAGCGTGCGCTGGCGGCCGGCCTGCCCTGGGTTGCCATCGAACTCGGCGGGGGGGGAGGCGTTCCGGTCGTAGACGCGGCTGTCGCCGGCTTCGGACCGGAAACGGGGTCGGGGTGTTACGACTGTCTCGCCGGACGCGTGAGCGCGAACCTCGGCCCCGAGCCCACGGCAGCACCGGCGACCCACACCAGCCGGTTTGCGGGGGCTGTAGCCGGCCGGGAACTTGCCCGTCACCTGGAGGGCGGCGCCGACATCTTCGGCCGTCTCGTGGTCGTCCCGTACACCGAGCGGGAGTTCCTGCCGCTGCCAAACTGCACCTGTGGCGAAGGACGGCACCAGGATATCCCGCGCGAGTACGTCGACCGCTCCCTCGAAGAGTCACTCGGGCGTGCCGAACGCGCACTCGACGAGACGGTCGGCATCGTACAGGAGGTCGGAGAGGCCGAGTCGTTCCCGGTCCCCTACTACCTGGCCCGGGGCTGTGACACCGCGGAATTCAGCGACGCCAGCGCCGCCCGGGACGCCGCCGGCGTCGCCGCCGACTGGGACAGCGCGTTCATGAAGGCACTCGGCGAGGCGCTGGAGCGGTACTGTGCGGGCGTCTATCGCACAGCGGAGTTCGACACCGGCGCCCCGGTGTCGATGGACGGCGCGGTGGAGCCGTCTGCGTTCGTCTGCGAGTCCGAGCCGGACCCCGGCGAGGCGATCCCGTGGGTCGAGGGTGAGAACCTCGCGACGGGAGAGACGGTGAAGCTGCCAGCGGAGTTCGTCCACTACCCGCCGCCCGAGAAACAGTACCACTCGCCAGTGACCACGGGTCTGGGCCTCGGTAACTCGGGGGTCGAGGCGCTACTCGCCGGGCTCTACGAGGTGATCGAGCGCGACGCGCTGATGCTGTCGTGGTACTCGACGTACGAGCCGCTCGGGCTGGCGATACAGGACGACACGTTCGGGACGCTCGCGGCCCGGGCCGCCTCCGAAGGGCTCGACGTGACGCCGCTGCTGGTGACCCAGGACGTCGACGTGCCGGCCGTCGTCGTGGCCGTCCACCGGGAGGAGTGGCCGCGACTCGCGCTCGGTTCCGGCGCGAACCTGGACGTCGCCACGGCGGCACGGAGCGCGCTGTCCGAGGCCCTCCAGAACTGGATGGAGCTCAGGGGGATGGGCCCGGAGGCTGCCGAGGACGCCCTCGGTGCAATCGGGCGGTACGCCGACTTCCCGGACGTTGTCGAGGCCTACGTCGACCCCGAGACCACGATCCCGGGAGACTCCGCGGGCCCGGCCAAGCCGGGCGAGGGAACCGAAGCGCTCCAGGCGGTCCTCCACCGTGTCGCCGACGCCGGGCTCGGCGCGTACGCGGCGCGGACGACAACGCGAGACGTCGCACAACTCGGCTTCGAGGCGGTCCGGGTGCTGGTCCCGGCGGCACAGCCGCTCTGTTTCGACTCGATCTACTTCGGCGAGCGTGCCCGCCGGGTTCCCGAGGGACTGGGGTTCTCGCCCGAACTCGACCGCGATCACCATCCGTTCCCCTGATACTGACTGGTGATCAGATTCCGAACGCGATCCTGACCATGTCCCGAGTGCCGGGTCCGAGGCCGACCGCGACGATCGCCCCGAGTAACATCACTGCAAAGCGCGGGCTCTCCTCCATGAACTGTCTGTCGAACACCGAGAGGATCACCACCGGGACGAGGATCTTGATGAAGAAGAACGGCCATGCCTCGCCGACGTAGACGCCGCCGATCTCGGTGCCGCCCTGGAGCGCGCTCGTGGTGTCCATCACGAAGCGGTTGAACGGGTGTTTGGCGCTGTACTCGCCGAGGTTCCAGACCGACGCCCAGTCGTTTGCCAGGACGTTGGCTGCCCCGTCGATGGCGTGTCCCCAGACGACGACCAGGCTCATGAGTCCGGTGCCGGCGGTGACGACCGGCCAGTACCGCTCGACTGCGGCGTACGTCGCGACGGCGGTAACTGTCGCAATCCCGACGGTGAGCACGAGGATGCTCGGGTGGAGGGTGACGTAGTCAGTCGTCAGCGAGAGAAAGAGAAGGTAGCCAAACGCCGCTGCGAGGACGACACTCCCGCTGCCTGCCAGCGGATAGTAGTACGTGTCGGTGAGATCGCGTGATTCGAGCCACTTGCTCGCCAGGAACGCACCGAGGGCGATGGCGAAGACGGTGAAGTAGATGAACGGGCTGATCAGGACGGCGCTTCCCGGGTACTCGATGGCGGGCGTCTCGCCGGCACGCTGTGCGGCGACGAACGCGTCCTCCACCGTGCGCAGCGCGCCGCCAAACAGCATGAACGGCACCAGCGCGAAGAAGAAGTTGCTGTACGGCGAGAGGTCGAACCGCTGGAGAAGCAGGTACACCCCCACGAGCATGAACACCAGGACGGCGATGTAGCCAAGCGTCGAGACGACGGTGTACCCCGGCGTGACGACGATCGCATTCTCGTAGGCGCTCTGCGAGCAGCCGAACTCGGCCGCGGCGCCGCTGATCGTTCGTCCTTCGGCCGGGAATCGGACGAGGCAGTCGGCACCCTCGGCATCGGCGGCCACGGGTCCCAGGAAGTACCGCCAGAGGAACCCGTGGTACACCTGGCGGGTGAACAGGAGGGCTGCCGCCGCGATACCCACGACGCCGGTCAGGAACGCGGCGACCCAGGCCGGCTCGGGATCGATGTCCTCTCTGTACGAGACGTTCATATTGGAGGGAAGGGGCACCGCGGGTGTTGAGGATTCCGGTATTGTGCGGGGGGTGTGCACTCCTGCCCGTCGTATCCCTTCCTGTGGCTGTCACTCACCATCGAGGGCGAGCCCGGTGTGGAGCACGTCGAGTATCTCGTCGTGTGCGTTCCCGTTCGAGACGACGAGCCCCTCGGCGCCGTTGGACCAGCTGTCGCCGTGAACGTCCGTCACGGTCCCGCCAGCGCGGCGGACGAGGTACGCCCCGGCGATGGCATCCCAGGGATGTGGCGTCGCCGGCATGAACGCGGCATCGAGGCCGCCGGACGCGACAAGCGCGAGTGTGCCCTGCATAGAACCCATCCGTCGGAGGTCGCCGAACCGCTCGGTCGCGGCCGCAAACAGTGCCGCGTACTCGTCGCCGCGGAGACCGGGCCACCAGCCGATCAGAGCCGCCGCGAACGCCCCCGGATCCGCCCGGTTGCTGACGCCCATCGACCCCCCGTTCAGTGAGACGGTCTCCGGTCCCGCGGTGTAGATGTCGTCCTCCGCGGGGAGGTACGTCGCTGTCCCGACGGGCTCACCGCCTGACACAGCCGCGACGCTGGTCGCCCAGAAGCGGATTCCACGAACGTAGTTCCCGGTTCCGTCGATCGGATCGACCACCCACACGTCCCCCGATCCGGGTACCGTGTCGAGCAGTTCGACCGACGTCCAGTCACCCCCAGAGGGGAGGCACTCCTCCTCACAGACGAGGTCTGCCCCGGGGAACTCCTGTCCGATCGTCGCGATCACCTGCCGCTGTGCGTCCCTGTCGGCCCCGGTGACCAGGTCGTTCCTGTCTTCCTTCGTCTCGACAATGAGGTCGCCGCGGAACCGCTCTTGGGCCACGACACCGCCGGCGCGCGCCGCACGCTCTGCCATCGCCGCCCGGAGTGTGGCCTCGCTCATACCCACAGTTGTCGGGCGCTCACTGAAAGATACTGCGAAACTGGTCACAATAGTCCGTATCAGTCTCGCTCGTCCCCGCCGTCGGCTTTGGCGGTCGTCGCCGGCACAGAGGTCTGGCGGTGCCGCCTGCTCGCCACCCGGTGGCGCAGACGAACACCCAGCGTGGCAGCGACGTAGACCCCGATCGCGACGAGGACGATCGTGCCGCCCGCCGCGACGTCGTAGTGGTACGACACGGTCACGCCGGTCACAGTCGAAAAGAGACCGGCACCGATGCCCGCGACGATCGACCGTTTAAACCCCCGGACTGACGTGGTAGCAGCCACCGGGATCACGAGCATTGCGGCGACGAGTATGACACCCATGATCTGCATCGCTCCGACGACGACGACCGCAGTCAACACCGCGAGTAGCTGGTTGTAGCGGGTGACGCTGAGTCCGGCAGCCTGGGCTCCCACCTCGTCGAAGGTGATGTAGACGAGCGGCCGGTAGGCGGCGGTGATGCCGATCGTCACAAAGACGCTCATGAGCAGGAGGATCGCCGCGTTCACACGGGTGACAGTTGCAAGAGAGCCAAAGAGGTAGGCGTTGATTCCGACGGCAATACCGCCGTCAGTCGCGGTCACGAGTACGCTCCCGACCGCAAACGAGCCAGCCAGCACGATTGCGAGCGACGTGTCGCGGTAGGCTTCGGCGTAGTCGACGAGCGTCTGTACGAGCAGTGCGGCCACCGCTGCGACGATTAGTGCGGTGAGCAGCGGCGGGACGCCGGCTGCGAAGGTGGCGTTAACGAACAGCCCCGCTGCGACGCCGGCGAACGCCGAGTGTGCGAGCGTGTCGCCGATCATGGCCATCTCCCGGTGGACGAGGAAACTCCCGACGAGGGGGCCGATAAGCGCGATACAGATTGCTGCAAGGTAGGCCCGCTGCAGGAACGGAAAGCCGAGCACGTCGATCCCGGTCACGTCGGCCACGACCTCCAGTGTTTCCCTCCAGAGGTCGTCGAGAACGACCTCTATGACTCGATCGACTGGGTCCGTCTGTAACGGCGTCACGCGTGCGAACGACAGTGTATGGGCCAGTGACATTGTCAGTGATTGTGTTGGAGGATCGACTGGGAGCTGCCGTACGCCTCTGACAGTGCGTCGGTCTCGACGAACGTTTTGGGATCGCCGTGGAAGAACAGTTCCCGGTTGAGGCAGGCAATCTTCGAGGCGTGGGTCGTGACGATTCCGATGTCGTGTTCGATGAGGATGATAGTGATTCCGTCCTCGTTCAGTTCGTAGAGCAGGTCGTAGAACGCCTCGCGTGACTCCGCGTCCACCCCGACGGTCGGCTCGTCCAGGGCGAGCAGGTCGGCGTCAGCTGCCAGGGCGCGCGCGATGAACACACGCTGGCGCTGGCCACCCGAGAGCCGGCCGACGCGGCGGTCCGCGATATCCCCGATCTCAACCCGTGCCAGCGCGTCGTCGACGGCCGCGCGGTCCGCACTCGTGAACCGACTCAGCAACCGATTCGGGTACCGACCCATGCGGACAACTTCCCTGACGGTGATCGGCATCTCGTCTTTCGTCCCGGCCACGTCCTGTGGGACGAAGCCGATCCGGTCGCCGTGTTTCGACTCCTCGGCCGGGTCACCGAACAGCAGTACCGAACCGCTGTCGGGTCGGTGGAGACCGATGATCAGTTTGAGCAGGGTCGTTTTCCCCGAACCGTTCGGACCAACGAGACCGAGGAACTCGCCGGCCGCGACGTCGAGCGACACCTCTTCGACGACCGGGCGGTCAGCGTAGGCGAACGTCACGTTGCTGACTTCGACGACGGCCATTATGCGTCGAGTGCACGTTCGAGCGCCGGAAGGTTTACCTTTTTCATGACATCGATGTATCCCCACCCCTCGCCCTCCCACTCCTCGGTCAGGCCGGGAAGTGCTGTCAGCGACAGCACCTCCTCGGCGCTGGTCTCTGCGACGAGCTGGTTTGGGGCCTGCTGTGGCTCAAGCGGGTCGGCACAGATGTACCGGAGGTCGTGCCTTTCGATAATCTCCTGGGCCTGCTCGATGTCCTGTAGCGTCGGACGGTCGTCGGGCGAGACGTTCGTGAGCGCTCGGACTTCGATGCCGTACCGATCGCCGAAGTACTGCCAGGAGTCGTGCCCAGCAACGAGAATAACGTCTTTCGACGCGTCGTCGACCATCGACTCGATCCGCTCGTGGAGGTCGTCGAGGTCACTCCGGAACTCCTCTGTGTTCTCGGCGTAGGCATCCGCGTTGTCGGGGTCGGTATCGACGAACCCCTGGCGGACGTTGCCGACGGCTTCTTTTACCCGGAGCGGATCCATCCAGAAGTGCGGGTCCATGCCGGATCCGTGGTCGCCTTCGTCGTGGCCGTCCTCGTCGTGGTCGCCTTCCTCGTGATTGTGCCCCTCCCCGGCCTCCAGCAGGTCGATTCCCGTACTCACATCCAGGGTGGTCACACCCGCGTCGTCAGCCTCAAGGTCGCTTCTGATATCGTCGATCCAGGGCTGGAACCCGTTCATGCCGTGGACAAGCAGGTCCGCGTTACGTATGTCCGTCTGTACGCTCGGCCCGGGCTCCCAGCCGTGACCGTGCTGGCCGACCGGAACAAGCAGGTTACTCTCTGCCGTGTCGCCAGCGACCTGAGCGGCAATGTCTCCGAACACGAAAAACGATGCCTGTGCCGTCGCCCCGCCTGACCCTGACCCGGAGGAGGAGTCGTCACTGGTACACCCTGCAAGCACTCCAACACCCGCCGTTCCAGCGATGCCAGACAGCAGTCGACGCCTAGTTATGTTCATGCGTGATTATTAATTTAATACCTTAATATAATAATCTTCCTATTCTATACAATAGTTATTAGCAAGATGCCTCACCTCGATCAGATATATTATGAACGCGCGGAGGATGTCATTCTTCGACCAGCGGGAAGTTGGCGAGTCTGATCGAGGCCATCCCGGTCAGTCCCCGGGAGACCGGCACCATCGACGTCTGGGTGGCGTAGGCGTCTCTGGAACGTTCGTACAGCTTTGCTGTTCCCTCCGCCTGCGTCGCGATGTGCGGATCCGCCACGACCGCAAGCCGCGCCGATTCGGCCGTCTGTGGCTGGTTCAGCCGTGTCGACACGCTTCCTGACGGCAGTCCCCGCCGGCTGATCGGGCCCGAGGAGTGCTGTTTGCTCACTCCCGATCGAAGGCAGTGGAGTGGAATAAATGCACAGGACACACGCTGCGCCGGAGGTGGACAGTCCAGACAGGTACAACAGCCGTGGCTATCCGATGTCGGGTTGGAACTGTTGCGAGGGAAGACCGCTCCGCTCGCAACGAGGTCTCCCGTTCGGTCGACCTCGCGGGTCTTCCCGCACGTGCGAGGGCCCGCGTGGGCCGTGCAGTGCGAGGGATGCGATTTGAACGCATGGACCCCTACGGGAGCGG